>JAQGLD010000121.1 GCA_028293055.1 Alphaproteobacteria bacterium | reverse complement strand
ACGTGATCACCGGCACGCAGGCGAAAGCCCCGCCGGGCCCGCCGCAATATCAGAACGTCTTCGGCGCGCAGCTCACCAAGGAAGCAGCAACCGACGATCGCATCGTCGCGATCACCGCGGCAATGCCATCGGGCACCGGGCTCGACGCGTTTGCCGCCGCTTATCCCGACCGCTTCTTCGACGTCGGCATCGCGGAGCAACATGCGGTGACCTTCGCCGCCGGCCTCGCCGCGCAAGGCATGCGCCCGTTCTGCGCGATCTACTCGACCTTCCTCCAGCGCGCTTCTGATCAGGTCGTCCACGACGTCGCGATCCAGAATCTGCCGGTGCGCTTCGCGATGGATCGCGCCGGGCTGGTCGGCGCCGACGGGGCCACCCATGCCGGCAGCTTCGATCTCGCCTTCCTCGGGACATTGCCCAATTTCGTGGTGATGGCTGCGGCCGACGAGGTCGAGCTGGTTCACATGGTCCACACCATGGCGATGCACGATTCAGGCCCGATCGCGGTTCGCTACCCGCGCGGCAACGGGATCGGCCTGCCGCTTCCTGAGACCCCGCAACGGCTCGAGATCGGCAAGGGACGTATCGTCCGCGAAGGCAAGAAGGTCGCGATCCTCTCGCTCGGCACCCGGCTCGAGGAAGCGCTCAAGGCCGCGGACATGCTCGAGGGCAGGGGGCTTTCGACCACGGTCGCCGACCTCCGCTTCGCCAAGCCGCTCGACGAGGAGCTGATCCGGCACCTGCTGACCAGCCACGAAGTCGCGGTCACGGTGGAGGAAGCCTCGATCGGCGGGCTCGGAGCCCACGTCCTCACCCTCGCCAGCGACCAGGGACTGATCGACGCCGGCCTCAAGCTGCGCACGATGCGCCTGCCCGACCGCTTCCTCGACCAGGACAAGCCCGAGAAGCAGATCGCCGATGCCGGTCTCGACGCCGAGCATATCGTCGACGCGGTTCTCAAGGCCCTCCGCCACAACAGCGCCGGCGTTGTCGAGGGCGCCCGCGCCTGAGGGCTTGTGCCTTCGTCAGGGAGCTTCGGGCAACCCGACCGGCGGTTTCGACCGAAAGTGCGTGAATCGGGGTGTCTGGGGCCTGAAATGCAAAAAGCCGCCGGGTGACCGGCGGCTTCGCATGGCTCATAAGGCCGTCGCAGGAGGTTCTTAGATCAGGACCGTGGCGACGACGAGCATCTGCGCGGCGAGGGCGACGAGGCCGACAGCGGCGGTTTCAAACATACGCATTTCATTTTTCCTTAACTAAGGAGCATGTTCTGCTCCCGTGACCGCCTATCTAGGGAATAAATCTCTATTCTCAACTGCAAAGATAGACATATACAGATGCAAGAAGTGCATCTGCTTCTCCTGGCCGACCGACCCGGCTAACAGGAGTCGATGGCCAAGATCCGTGCAGACCAGCTTCTCGTCGACCGCGGCCTCGTCGAGAGCCGCGCCAAGGCGCAGGCGGTGATTCTCGCCGGCCTGGTCTTCTCGGGCGAGCGCAAGATCGACAAGAGCGGGCAGAGCCTTGCCGACGACGCCCCGCTCGAAATGCGCGGCCGCGAGCATCCCTGGGTATCGCGCGGCGGGACCAAGCTCGCCCACGCGCTCGATCATTTCGGCTGGGACGTGAGCGGGGCGGTTGCGCTCGACGTGGGATCCTCGACGGGCGGATTCACCGACGTGCTGCTCCAGCGTGGCGCCGCCCGGGTCTATGCGGTCGATGTCGGCACCAACCAGCTCGCCTGGAAGCTGCGCCAGGATTCGCGGGTCCTCGTCCACGAAAAAACCAATGCCCGCTACCTGACCGAAAAGGTGATCGTCGAGCCGATCGACATCGTCGTTTGCGACGCGAGCTTCATCTCGCTCGCCAAGGTGCTCGATCGGGCGCTCGACTTTGCCGGGCCGGGAGCGATGCTCGTCGCCCTGGTGAAGCCGCAGTTCGAGGCCGAACGCGGCGAGATCGGCAAGGGAGGGGTGGTGCGCGATCCGGCGGTCCACGAGCGTGTCTGTGCCGCGGCGGCGGATTGGGTGGCCTCGCGCGGCTGGGCCGTCGAAGGGATCGAGCCGAGTCCGATTACGGGACCTGAGGGCAATGTCGAGTTCCTGCTCGCCGCGCGAAAGGCTTGATCGCGCCCGACCGCCACCCTAGCGCAGGCACGATGACCGGGATCGCCTCACGCTCGCAGCTGCGCATGGCCTATCTGCGTTTCGCGCTGTTCACCGTACCGGCGGTGCTCCTGCTCGGCACCTTGTCGGGCCGAGCCTCGGGCTCGGGATTTGGCAATCCCTGGTTCGACGCGCTGGTCAAGCCGGGCTTCATGCCCCCGGGCTGGCTGTTCCCGGTGGCCTGGACGATCCTCTACATCCTGCTCGGCCTCGCACTGGCGATGATCCTCAACGCGCGCGGAGCTCAGGGCAGGGGCCCGGCGCTCGCCGTCTTTCTGGTCCAGCTCGCGCTCAACTACAGCTGGTCGCCGCTCTTCTTTGCCGCGCACAAGGTCGATGCGGCGCTGGCCGTGATCGGCCTGATCATCGTTCTGACCGTGGTTTCTGCGTGGCTTTTCGCCCGAATCCGCAAGCGCGCGGCCTGGCTGCTCGTGCCCTATCTGGGCTGGCTGTGCTTCGCCGCCGCGCTCAATTGGGAGATCGGCCGGCTCAATCCGGACGCGTCCATGGTTGCGCCTGGCGCTCCGGCTACCGATATCCCGCTCTAGGCCATCGAGGAGGACCAGGATGCAGTCCGAAAACCGTCTGTTCGACGATTTCGTCAAGGTGATGAACGGCGCCGCCGGGACCTTTGCCGGGATGACCCGAGAGGCCGAGAGCGCGTTTCGCGAGCGGGTTCGCGAGTGGGTCGGCGGGCTCGACATGGTCGGCCGCGACGAGTTCGACGCGGTCAAGGCGATCGCGATCGCGGCGCGCGAGGAATGCCAGGCGCTGCGCGCCCGGATCGAGGCGCTCGAGGCCGGCGCCGCCGCCGGCAAATCCAAGCGCAAAGCCGCCGGGGATGTTGGCGCCTCGTAATAATCCACAACATATTGTAGTCGGGCGCATCGTCCCGCCTTGCGCTTTGGCAGGGCGAAAGGCAGATTCCGTGCGAACAAATGCAGGCCGGGACCGTGACGATGAATGTGGACGAGTATGAGCTGGAGCGCGAGACCAGCGCCCCGATCGAGATGCTCGAACATTATTTCGCCGCCCATGGCTGGGCGCACGAGCGCAGCGGCGAGGAAGAGATCGTCGCCAATTTCCAGGGCAGCTGGGCGCAATACGAGCTGAGGGCGATCTGGCGCGAGGAGGACAATGTCCTTCAGTTCCTCGCTCTCCCGGACATTCGCGTCGCAAGCGACAAGAGACCGGCGATCTACGAGACGATCGGCCTGGTCAACGAGCAGCTCTGGCTCGGTCATTTCGAATTGTGGGCGAGCTCGGGCCTGCTCCTGTTCCGTCACGCCACCCTGCTCGAAGGCGACGAGGGCGGCGTCCTCACCCTGCGCCACGCCGAGACCCTGGTCGAAGCGGCGATCGAGGAATGCGAGCGTTTCTATCCCGTCTTCCAGTTCGTCCTGTGGGCCGGCAAGACCCCCCAGGAAGCGATCGCCGCGGCTTTGATCGAGACCCAGGGCGAGGCGTAGCTGGCTTCCGCCGCCGGGCGGCGATCGAAAGCGGGCGAGGTCAGGGCGCTGTCTCGCCACTTCCCTTTTGTCTTCATCCCCGCGAAAGCGGGACCCAGTTCACAGTCTGAGCCGCGCCGGACGCCGCCTCGATTCCCGCGTTCGCGGGAATGACGGTCAGGAGCGGAGGGAAGGATCCGCCGATGACCAATCCCCGCCTCCAACTCCCCGGCCCGGTGTGGCTGGTCGGCTGCGGCAACATGGCCGGGGCGATGCTCCAGGGCTGGCTCGCGGCCGGCGCCGACCCGCGCCAGATCACCGCGATCCGCCCCAGCGGCGCCCCGGTCGCGGAAGGGGTGCGAGTGCTTGCCGCCTTGCCCGAAGACGAGGTTCCGGCGCTTGTCCTGCTCGGGGTCAAACCGCAGAAGCTCGGCGAAGTAGCGCCCGCCTTGGCGCCGGCGCTCGACCCGCAGAGCATCCTCGTGTCAATCCTCGCCGGAGTCGAGATTGCAGTGCTGCGCGCCCGCTTTCCGGCCCCGCGTGCGATCTTCAAGGCGATGCCCAACACTCCGGTCGCGCTCAACCGAGGCGTGGTCGAGTTACTCGGCGACGGCGATCCGGCAGCGCGCGACACGGTCGAGCGGCTGATGTCGGCGCTCGGCCGGGTGGAATGGTTCGAGGACGAGGCCCTGATGAATGTCGCAAGCGCGGTGACCGCCGCCGGACCTGCCTTCCTGTTCCGCTTCATCGACTCGCTCGCCGCCGCCGGCGAGTCTCTCGGCCTTTCGCCCGATTTGTCCGCCCGGCTGGCGGCGGCGATGGTCGAAGGCGCGGGAGCCCTTGCCGCCGCGTCCGGCGAGACTCCGCAGATGCTCGCCCGCAGAGTCGCCAGCCCCGGGGGCACTACCGAAGCTGGGCTGAAGGTGCTCGACGCGGAGGACGGGATGAGGGCGCTGCTCCAGCGCACGATCGACGCCTCGCGCCGGCGCGGCGCGGAAATGGCGGCGGCGGCCCGCGGCGAGGGGTAAGCGCGGGCAGGTGCCGGCCTCTCGGCCGCCCCGCTAAGTTGACGCCCTGTGCCCCGCCTCCTATCGCCCGGGCGATTGGAGGATGGAATGGTGGACGAGCGGACTTACGACGACCGGGACGGTGTCATCTGGTTCGACGGCGAAATGGTGCCTTGGCGCGAGGCCAATGTCCATGTGCTCACCCACGCCCTCCATTACGCCTCCTCGGTATTCGAGGGTCAGCGCGCTTATGGCGGCGAGATCTTCCGGCTCAGCGACCATAGCCGGCGGCTGAAGCGTAGCGGCGAGATACTCGGCTTCGAGATTCCGTGGAGTGTCGAAGAGATCGACCAGGCGTGCCGCGATGTGATCAAGGCCAACAATCTCGAGGAGGCCTATGTTCGCCCGGTCGCCTGGCGCGGATCGGAGCAGATGGGAGTTTCGGCGCAGAAGTCCAAGATCCATCTTGCCGTCGCCGCCTGGTATTGGGGGGCCTATTTCGGCGAGGAGGCGATCCGCAAGGGGCTTCGGGTCGATATCTCCAAATGGCGGCGTCCAGCGCCCTATACGGCGCCGACCGAGTCCAAGGCGTCGGGACTGTACATGATCTGCACGATGGCGCGGCACGAGGTGCAGGCACGCGGCTTTGACGACGCCCTGATGTTCGACTGGCGCGGCCAGGTGGCGGAAGGGACCGGGGCCAATGTCTTCCTGATCAAGGAGGGCAAGCTCCACACGCCGACCCCGGATTGCTTCCTCAACGGCCTCACCCGCCAGACCGTGATCGACCTCGCCAGGCGGCGCGGAGTCGAAGTGATCGAGCGGGCGATCTGGCCCGAGGAGCTGGAGAGTTTCGAGCAGATGTTCTTCACCGGCAGCGCCGCCGAGGTCACTCCGGTCGCCTCGGCCGGCCCCTGGAACTTCGAGGTGGGCGACCTGACCCTGCAGCTTCGCAAGGATTATATCGACCTCGCCAACCGGCGTATCTCTAACTCGTAATTCGTCATCCCGGGCTTTGCCCGAATGACGGGGTGGAGTGCACACGAAACTCCGGTTTGCACCGAACGATGGCGCGGGCGGAGATGAGTTGGGGGCTTCCGCCGGGCCCTTGCGCGGTTATAAGGCCGCTCGCTCGGACGCATTGGGGCGTCGCCAAGTGGTAAGGCACCGGTTTTTGGTACCGGCATTCGCAGGTTCGAATCCTGCCGCCCCAGCCAGCCGAATCCTCGAGATGCGGCGCGAGAACGGAGAGCTTGCCAGAAATCCGCCTTGAGGATCGGTTAGACCTCGGTTGGCCTCGGTTCGACCGGGCTTGACGCCTCTTGTGGACCGATTTTCTGCTGCTTGCGCGCCGGTAGGGATCGACCGACCCATCTCGCTGTAACAGGGCCGCAGTTGCTCGCGCTATGGCGATGAGCGCGGTACGCGATCTCCGTCATCTTCCCATCTCGGGAACAGCCGCGTTCGCCTGGGCGGCCTAGACCTCCATCAGGTCGCGCCCGATAAGAAGCTCTCCCTGGAAAGACTTCCTCACTTCGCTTTCCCACATCTCGTCCGTGACATCGGGCGAGGCTGGAACGAGATGGCTGAGCACGAGTTTGCGAACTCCCGCTTCCGCCGCGGCCTTTCCGGCCTGTTCGGCGGATGTGTGGCTTCTCAGCAAATGATCGCGCAATGCCGAATCCGCGCCAGCGAGCCGGTCGATCGCCGGCGGATATATCGCCTCGTGGATCAGCAGGTCGGCCCCTTTCGCCAGCGCGATCAAAGCTTTGCTGTACGTCGTGTCGCCCGAAACCACGACGGAGCGGTCAGGCATATCGAAGCGATAGGCGAATGCCGGCTTGACCGTATAATGGTCGACGAGGGCGCAGGTCACCGTGACCCCATCGGCGCTCGCGACGGGGCCAGCGCGGTTCAGCTGGTGCACTTCAAGGAGCGGGCCGATCGGGCCATGTCCTTCCTCGCGGCGCCGGGCGGCGATGTCGAACCCCGATGCCGCGATCGAGTGCCGGACGATGTCCGAGATGGGCGGCGGCCCGTATATCCCGACACGGTGGTCGAGCCCGCCGTCCCAGGCGAGCACGAGCAGGGTGCCGAGGTCGATCACATGGTCGGAATGGTTGTGGGTGATGAAGATCCGGTCGACCTGGCCGAGGCCGACACCGGCCTTGGCCAGCTGACCGGCGACGCCATTTCCGCAGTCGACGATCCAGGCGCGGCCGCCGAGGAGCAAAAGGGTCGCCGGCGCCGCTCGATACGGGGAGGGGGTCGGCCCGCCTTTCGTGCCGAGGAGGATGACGCGGGTGTAGCCTCCCGTCCCGGCGCCGGCGGCGTGGGCGGCAACCGGCAAAGCGAGGGCGGCACCGAGGCCTGAGAGGGCAGCGCGTCGACTGAAAGGCACGTGACGTTCCCGAATTGTCGGTTGGCTTGGACTCGCCTTCGTCAGGAAGGTCTGCTCTTCGAGCCTCCGGAGAGACGCTGCTTCAAAGCGGCAAGGGCTTCGACCTGCTCGCTGCGCCCGGCGAGGCTGGAGTTGACGAGACGCTCGAGCCGCCGCCCGCCGCCGCGGTCGAGGTCGGTGGCAAGCTCGATCGCATATTTGGCAGCCGCCAGGGCATCGGCCGGCTGCTGCGCCAGGCCGAGGCAGAATTGCCGCGCCCTGGTCTCGAGCTCCGCGGCCGGCCAGACTGCATGGACCAGGCCCATGTTGAGCGCTTCGTCGGCGGAGACTCGCTGCGAGGCCATGCCGATCCATCGCGCCCAGTGCGGGCCAACGGTCCGCACCAACCGACTGGTGCCGCCCGAGCCGGCGATCATGCCCATGGCGAGCTCGGGCAGGCCATAGGAGGCGTCCGCCGACGCCAGGCGGAAATCGCAGGAGAGCGACATTTCCAAACCGGCGCCCAGGCATGGCCCCTGGTGGGCGACGACCACTGGCTTTTCAGCGGCCTCGAGTTCGTCCCAGACATCGTGGCGTGCGGTTTGGCGATAGCGACGCCTGAACTGCGCCGGACCCTCGTCGGAATCGCCGCCAGAGACAGAAGTGATGTCGATGCCCGCTGAGAAGAAGCGGCCGTTCGCTCGGATCAGCAGCACCCGGATTTCGTCGTCGCGCTCCAGCTGCTCGGCCGCGGAGGCGACCGCGTCGAGCATTTCCAGAGTCAGCGCGTTGAGTTTCGCGGGCCGGTCGAAGACCAGCTCGAG
>JAQGLD010000103.1 GCA_028293055.1 Alphaproteobacteria bacterium | reverse complement strand
TTCCACGGCTTCGAGGGCAATCGCCGCACCGTCTCGTTCGGGCTCCATTACGCGTTCGACGGCAGCGGGCTGAGGGCGGCCGAGCCGGTTCCCGGCTGGCTTCACCCGGTCCGCGCCAAGGCCGCGCAAGTGGCCGGGCTGCCGCCCGAAGCGCTCGAACATGTGCTGGTCGTCGAATATGGGCCCGGCGCCGGGATCGGCTGGCATCGCGACCGGTCGGTCTTCGGCGACGTCGTCGGGCTCTCCCTGCTCGCGCCGGCGCGTCTCCGCTTCCGGCGCAAGTCCGGCGACCGGTGGGAACGCAAGGCAGTGATGGTCGCGCCGCGATCGGCCTATGTGCTGCGCGGGCCGGCGCGAAGCGAATGGGAGCATAGCATCACCCCCATGGAGGTGCTGCGCTATTCGCTCACGTTCCGGACGCTGCGGGTTCCTCCCCGGGACGGGGAGATTGATCAGCTGTAGAAGATGTGGAGGCCGATGGTTGCGGCCTTGGTCAGGCGAGTGCCCCAGCCTGGCGAAACATAGGCGGCATGGTACCACAGGACATTGGTAGGGATGCTGGTCGCAAGGCGCTCGCGGGCGATCTCCGCGATGGCGATGGCGCGGTGCCAGGCATCGCAATTGCGATTGGCCGCCGGGATCCGGCCGCGGCGGACGAAGGAGAATTGGGCGGGCTGGGTGACGACCGAGCACACGTCCGGCGGAAAGCGCCCCGAGGCTGCGCGGTTGAGCACGACCTGGGCGACCGCGAGCTGGCCTTCGATCGCCTCTCCTCGAGCTTCGAAATAGATCGCGCTGGCAAGGCATTCCTGCTGCGCGTCGAGCGTTGCAGGAGCGACGTAGGTGGTGACCAGATCCTCGAGGCTGCGCTGGCCGGCAAGGGAAGCGAGCGGCGCGATCACCTTGGCCCCGACGCGACCGATCGCCGCGACGGCGTGACCGAAAAGCTCGGAAAAGGCATTGGCATGGGCCACGGCGGGCTGCGCCTGCGGAGCGCTCGCGACGAGACCGCTATCGGCTTTTGCGGGACCTTGCTGCGAATAGGCCACCGCCGGAACAAGGGACACCGTCTGCGCCATTGCGGGCGCGGCGAAGCTGGTCATAGCGTAAAAGGCAGCGGCCGCGGCAATGCCTGCGGCGCGGAACATCCGGCGCATCTGATTCCATTATTCGTGCGGTATGACGACCCCCCGGATGCACCCCGCATCCTGCCGTCCCCGTCTCGCAATCGTCGCCTCGCAGATGCGAGTGCGAACCCCGCTCTCAACTGTCATCTGCCATGACGGCAGCCCGCGCGGCGAGCAAGCCGTGTGTTGCAATGCAGCGACGAGTCGTGCGAGTCGGGGGGTGCGGTGAAACCAAAGGCCGGTTCCGGTTGGAACCTTCCTGGAAAAGCCTTTGGTCAGCCGGCTGCGGCCGCTGCGCCATTCGTGTCGGGGGCAGCCTGATTCGTCGCGGGCACGACCAGGTCGTTGCCGGCGATCAGCTTGACGAAGGGAGTAGAAACCCAGCCGGAATGACACGGACCATCATAGGCGCGGCGCACCGGCACCGGATCGGACACTCCGCAGGACGGCTTGAGCCCGAAGCTGTCGTCATAGACGATTCCGAACCATTTCTGGTCGAGCGACCGGCTGCAGACGAAGAATCGGCCGCCCGAAGGGACCGCGCCCGACTGATCGCCATTGTCGAACGGAGCCGAGCGCACCGGCAGGGTCTCGCCGGCTTCAAGATGACGTGTGGTCGCCGAGGCGCTGCACGCCGCGAGGCTCGGCCCAAGCTCGCCGATGCGGACCGCGGTCGCTCCGGCGGTGACCACGTCGGGAGGGCTGGCCTGATTGTCGGCGCCACTGCCGACCGGGACGGCCTGGCCGCAGCCGGCGAGGCAAAGGCAGAGAAAGAGGGAGAAGCGCATGCTTGCCCTTGTGGCGCGGCGCCACGGAAAAATCTACGCTGCGCCCAACTTGGGAGGGAATGAATGGCCTATTGGCTGATGCGATCGGAACCGGACGCCTATAGCTGGGAGCGCCTGGTCGAAGACAAGGGCACCGAATGGGACGGCGTGCGCAATTCGACCGCGCGGATCCACCTTCGGGCGATGAAACCCGGCGACCTCGCTTTCTTCTATCACAGCAACGAGCAGAAGGCCGCGGTGGGGATCATGCGGATCGCCCGCGAAGGCCGGCCCGACGGCGAGGACGGCAAATGGGTTTCGGTCGCGGTCGAGCCGGTCAAGCCGCTCGCGAGGCTGGTCACGCTCAAGGCGATCAAGGCCGAGCCACGCCTCTCCGCGCTCGAAATGCTGCGCCAGTCGCGCCTTTCGGTCTCGCCGGTGCGCGACGAGGAATGGATGGTGATGCTCGAGCTTGGCGAGACCCGATTGTGATCGTGTTGGCGGCGCTGCTGCTCGCTCCGGCGCACGCGGCGACGCCGGCGGCAACGGCTCCGGCGGCGGCGCGCGACTTCGTGACCCGGCTCTACGCCCGCTACGAACGCGGCAATCTTCAGCCGGCCGTAGCCGAGGCGCAGATCTATGCGCCCGAGCTGGTCAGGCAGATGGCGCTCAACGGGAAGCTACACGGGCCGGAGGAGGTCGGCCTGATCGATTATGATCCGATCTGCCAGTGCCAGGATCTTGCCGATCTCAAAGCCGCGATCGGGCCGGTGAAGCCGGCCGGCCCCGGTCGCGCGATGGTAAAGGTGAGCCTGCGCTTCGGCCCCGGTTCCGACCGTCGCAGCCTGAGGCTCCAGCTGGTGCGGACCGCCGCCGGCTGGCGGGTCGGTGATATTGCGACGAAGGCGCAGCCGAGCCTGCTGGGCGGCCTGCAAAGCGAGAATCGGCGGATGTCCCGGGGGCGCTGATTCCTAGGAAAAGACTTTTCCTATCTCCTCAAGGGACGGGCGGTCGCCTTCCCGCGGGTCGTAGCCGTAGCTGTTTTCGCCCGCGGTGCCCGGCGCGAACACAAGCACCAGGAAGAAGATCCATCCCACCAGGGGAATCAGATTAAGCAGGAGCATCCAGCCGGGCTTGTCTCGATCATGCAGCCGCCGGACCCCGGCGGTCAGCAATGCGACGATCGACACCGGAACGAACAGGAGCAGGAAGAGGGCGCCCACCGCGGCACGCACCGACACTTCTTCGGTGTCATCCCCAATGCCGGTAAGCGCGGACAAAAGGAACAGGACGGCGAAAGACTGAACGTGGAGCAATCCGAATTCGCGGCGCGTCGAGCGGCCTCTGAAATCGACCAACCGCCGCCACGGTCTCAACAACAAATTCATCGTGAGCCCCCTGTCCCGCGCTGCAGGATAATCGAGGTGGACCAAGAAGCGAGCAGAATCAACGCGTGAGCGCGGCACCACGCCTGGCAGGCGCTTGCGCTCATCCGGACCTCTCCCCCGAGGGGAGAGGGTGGCACCCCGGCGTTACGCCGCCTTGCGCGAGGCGCGCTTGCGCTCGTGGGGGTCGAGGTAGCGCTTGCGGATGCGGATCACCTTGGGGGTGACCTCGACCAGCTCGTCGTCCTGGATATAGGCGATCGCCTGCTCGAGCGTCATCCGGCGCGGCGGTGTCAGCCGGATTCCCTCATCCTTCGGTCCCGACGCGCGGAAGTTGGTGAGCTGCTTGGTCTTGAGCGGATTGACCTCGAGATCGGCCGGCTTGGCATTCTCGCCGATGATCATGCCCTCGTAGAGCTTGTCGCCCGGCGAGATGAACAGGACGCCGCGCTCTTCGAGCA
>JAQGLD010000093.1 GCA_028293055.1 Alphaproteobacteria bacterium | reverse complement strand
CCATTTCTGGTCGCTGAGCAGCCCGTCGATATAGACGTTGCCGGTGGCTGGCACATTTTGTGTTGCTGGCATTCGCGCCTGTCCCGATGATCGAAAGGAATCCGATCGACGCTTGGGCGAAGGCAATTAATTTAGTGTTATCAAGACCCTGGAAGTCTGCGCCAAGGCCAGACAATGCGCCGGGCCGAGCGCGGCGCTCGACGACCGGCTTGCCAGCCGCGCCGGGCGACTATTTGAGCATGTGCACCAAAGTCTCCAGCGGACGCGACAGCACGCTATAGGCGATCAGCGCGAACAGGCCGGACAGCGCCATCACCGCGATCGCGATCAGGGTGAAGTCGATCGCGCGCCCGAGCATGCGCGATTCGTCGGCCGCCTCGATCCGCGATTCGCGCGGCGCGGCGACCAGCTTCGGGGTGGCGCGCCGGGCCTTCATCTCCGGCTTGCCGAGGACCACCGGCAGATTGACCCGGTCGCGGGTCGAGATACCGAAACTGTCCTCGTCCTTCCAGACCACCCGGCCGACGGCGGTGACCGTTCCGAACAGCTCGACATAGGCGCCGACCCGCGGCGGATCGGGCGCCTCGAGCATCATGCCGCGAGACGAGATGTTGCGGATACGCACGTCGACCAGCGGCCCGTCGCCCTGCATCCGGGCTCTGAGCTCCACCACGTGCCTGGTATCTCGCGACTTGCTCACCGCGTCCCTTTTGTCGTGAGGCGAGCCGGTCCACAGCCTGCTCGGGCTGGGCATAGACGGCCTCTCCAGCCGGAATGCCCGGTGGCGCTTTAATTTAGCGTTATCATCGCGCCGAAACGCTGTGCGCCGGGCGAGGGTCTGTCCTCGGCTTCAGCACCGCGCGGAACCGGTTATAGGCGCCCAGGCTTCGCCCCGCCCGGGTCTTCGAGAGCGCGACGGCAGCCCTTGCGATCAGCGCCCTGGCCTTCGCCCCCGCGCCGGATCCGGCCGGAGCTTCGGTCGGGAAGGGCCAGCCATCCTCGTGGAGGTCGAGCGCGATCCGCTCATAGCCCATCAGCGCGAAGAAACGGTCCTGGCTCTTCCACGAGGAGAAAGTGAGGTGGAGCGGAGCATGCTCGCCGTCGCGTTGGCGGCCGAGCGCGCGCTTCATCGCCTTGCCGGACGCGAGCGCGAGATAGACGAGGTTGCGCTGGCGCTCGAGCGGCCCCTCGACGACCAGCACTCCGCCGGGCGCAAGCAGCCGCTCCAGCGCGCGCAGCAGCTCGGCCGGCCGCGGCAAATGGGAGAGCACATCGGCGACATGGACGATGTCGAACCGCGCCTCGCCGGCGAGCAATTGATCGAGGCTGCAGACGTCCAGCCCGGACTGCTCGCGCGCAAAGGCGATCGAGCTGGGATTCTGCTCCACTCCGCGGACCGCGAAGCCGAGCGAAGCGGCCGCTTTCATGAACGCTCCATTGGCGCAGCCGAAGTCGAGCAAGGTGGCGCCCGCCGGAACGAAGGCCTGCATCCAGGCGAGCGAGGCAAGCTGATCCTCGCTCGGCGCCGGATCGCGATAGAAGAGGTCGTGAAAGGCGGCGCGGTCGAACAGCGAATCCAGATCCGCGGCCGAGGGCAACGGGTCGATGAAGCCGGCGCCGCAGCCGCCGCAGCCATGATAGGTGAATCGCCGGCCGCGCCAGCGAGTCGCATAGGGATAGGCCGCGCCGGCGGGCGGGCCGCCGCAATAGGGACACGAAGCCATGCCCTTTTCGCTCAGGCCGGGTCGGCCGCCATGGCCACCGGCGCCGCAAAGGCCGCGGGCGAGGTCGGCATCATGATCTCGAAATAGCGGTCCGAATGATTCTGGCCGGCGACTCGTTCGGCGCGCTGGCGCTGCACTGCCGGATCGGCCTTGCGGTCGAGCGCGCGGTCGAGCGCGTCGGTGAAGGCGTCGATATCGCCCTCGGGCACCAGGGTTCCATATTTGCCCTGCTCCAGGATTTCGGGGACTCCGCCCGCCCGGGTGCTCACCACCGCCAGGCCGCAATGCAGCGCCTCGCACACCACCAGCGGAAAGCCCTCCACATCCGAGCTCAAGGCGAACAGATTGGCGGTCTTGTAGAACGGCCAGACGTCGAGCATGAAACCCGCAAACTCGACATGGTCGCCGATCCCGAGCTCGGCGACGAGCTGCTCGAGCTGGCTGCGAAGCGGTCCGTCTCCGACCAGGATGAGCTTGGCGGGCCGGCGCGGCAGCAGCCGGGCGAAGCTTCGGATCAGCAGCTCATGCTTCTTCTCCGGCTTCATGTCGCCGACCGAGAGGATCCGGTGCACCGATCCGCCCCACAAAGATTCGGCCGCGGCGATCCCGTTCTTGCCGACCGGCGGACCGGCGACCGGGTTGTTGATCACCTCGAACTGGGATTCGGGAAGGCTCGAAAGCGCGGCGAGATCCCTCGCCACTGCGGCGGAAACTGCGACCCGGGCGGTTGCCAGCGGGTAGACCAGGCGGGTGCTCAGCCGCAGCGCGAGGCGCACCAGCCGATTGTGGCCGGCATATTGGCGCGACAGCAAGGTATGGTCGCTCACCACCAGCCGCGCCCCGGAACCGCTCAGCCGCCAGGCGAGGCAGGCGACCACGGTCAGCGGCCACATCGACACCAGCATCGAATCCGGCCGGCGCCTGCGCAGATATTTGATCAGCGGCCCGATCGAGACCGCGATCCGCCGGCACTTGAGGTCGATCACATTGATGTGGCGGGCCGGCACCGAGATCAGCTCGCCCACGCCCTGGAGCAGGACGAGGTCGACCTCGCAGCCGCGGCTGGCCATGTCCTCGGCGAGTCGGATCGCCACCCGCTCGGCACCGCCGCCGCGCAGATTGGGAAGCACGATCGCAACCCGCGTGCGCTTCTGGTGCGCGGAATCTCTCGGAAGCTGAAGCATCAGGCCCGAGCCCGCATCCGCGCAATGCGGCGCGCCAGCCATTTCGCCGGCCGTTTCGCCAGCCACAAGCCATAGGGCTCGTCGGCCTGGCCGTCGGTCGCCACCACAGTGCGTCCTGCGAAGCGCGCGAGACTCATATGGTGACCCCCGGCCGCGCTCCAGCGTCGGCGCTTTCCCAATATGTCGGCGCTCGATACACTCTCTTGATAGTCATCCTGGGACATTCTGCTGACGCTACAGGCGGATAGTCCCTCTCCGTACCGCCATGCTCCATTTTGGGCCAGCCGAAAGAGTCGTCCGCCAGCCCGGATTGGGGCACCGCCGCAGCGCGCCAGGGCCGGATCGCGGGTGATCGGATTGCGCGGGTGCGGCCGCGGCGTATCGGCGAGCAGGTCGCGCATCGAGAACAGCTCCAGCCCCGCCTCGGAGCTGGTGAAGAGATAGAGGAGGCCTTCATGCGCCACGATTGAGCTGTCGACATAGGCGCCGCGCAGCAGCACGCGCACCTTCTCCAGCCCGCGTGGAAAGTCCGCGAAGCGATACAGGCCGACCTCGCCGGCTGCCGCCGACTCCGGAATCATAAAGGTCTCACCCCCCCATTCGAAGACGAAAGGATAGGACAGATGATGCTGCGCCGCCAGCACGCTTCCCACATTCTCGAACGATTTCAGGTCGCGGGTCGAATGGCAGACGATCGTTCCAGGACGGTTTCCAGCCTGGGATTCCATGAACAGGAACAGCCGCTCCGAATGCGCGAACAGGAAGGGGTCGGCAAAGGTATGCACCGCCCCCGGCCACCCCGCCGCCCGGGGCCGGAACAGCCTGGCCGGGCGTCCGAGCGGATCGCCCGGCACGAAGCCGTCGGGAACGACGAACAGGGCCGAGCTCCACACCCGGCCCCGCGTGCTCGCGAGCGCCATGGCCTAGCCTCGCCAAGGCGCGGCGCGGCGCGCGTTCGGAATCGCGCCCCCGGTCATTTCATCGCTGCGAGTTCGTAGAGGAACTCGGCGAATCCGAGCACCATCGCATCGAGCCCCGCCACCCTGGGATCGCTCGGCTCGATCACGAAATATTCGTTCGGGGCATGGGCTCCGCTGCCGTGGCCGAGCCCGAAATGGTCGGCCGCAAGGCCGAGCGGACGGCCGGTGAAGACATAGCCCGGCCAGGATCCGGCATTGCGCGGATAGAGCGAGTAGGAAATGTTGTGACGGGTGAGGATCGCCTGGTGGGCCTTGATGATCGCAGCCCCTTCCGGGGTCTCGGTCGGGTCGTAGCCGCCGGTCATGTTGACCTCGACATCGCCGTAGCCGCGCTTGGCGAGATGCGCCTTCAGCTTGGCGAGGCAGTCCGCCGCGGTCATGTTCGGCACCAGGCGCAGGTCGAGCTTGGCGACCGCGCGGTGCGGCAGGATGGTCTTGCCGCCCGGCCCGGTATAGCCGCCGACCAGCCCCTCGATATTTACCGTCGGCTGCGAGGCGAGCCGCTCGAGCGCCTGCTGCCAGGGCAGATCGTCGATCCAGTGGGCGACTCCGAGCTCCTTCTTGCGTTCGGCCTCGCTGGTCAGCCGCGCATTCTCGGCGATCAGGGCGCGTTCGCGGTCGCTCAGCGGGCGCACCTTCTCGAACCAGCCGTCGATCGCCGGCGTGTTGCCGTCGGGCGTGACCAGGGTGCCGAGCGCCTGGACCAGCCGCCAGGCCGGGCTGTCGACCATCGCCTTGAGGCTCGAATGCACATCCTTCGAAGGGCCCTTGCCCCAGTGCTCGCCCGACGAGACCAGCTCCAGCTCGATGACCCCCTTGGATCCGAGCGTGATGTCGGATGTGCCGTCGCGGTCCTGGCCGGCCGAGGGCAGGAAGATGCCGCGGCATTTGCGCAAGGCCGCCATCACTTCGGGGTCGCGGACGATCTGGGGGAAATGGGGCGATCCGATCTCCTCCTCGCCCTCCGCGACGAGGACGAGGTTGACCGGCAATTTGCGTCCCGCCGCCTTGAAGGCGTGCAGCGCCGCGAGGAAGGCGCCTTCCGGCCCCTTCTGGTTGACCGCGCCGCGGCCGACGATCGCCTTGCCGAGCCCGGGCCGGTCCACCACCCGCCCCTCGAGCGGCGGCGAGGACCATTCGGCCGGATCGAACTGCTTCACATCGTACATAAAATAGACTCCGACCCAGGTCCTGGCGCCTGAGTCGATCGTCCCGAATACGCCCGGCGAACCGTCGGTCGGGACGATCCGGACATTCTGGAATCCGGAGTCGCGGGCAAGCTGTGCCATATAATCGGCGCCACCGGCAATGTTGCGGCCCTCGGCGGCGATGGTCGGGTTGGCGATCCAGTCCTGGATCCGCTTGATCGAAGCGTCGTGGCCTGCGGCGACGGCCTTGCGCAAAGCCTCCATGTCGCCGGCGGCCAGCGCCGGTTGTGGCGCGAGCATCGCCGCCCCGGCGGCTGCGCCGACGAGAAAGGCGCGGCGATCGCTCGCCGGCTGCACATTATCGGTCATCCCAGTTTTCCCTTCCTCGTGCGCCTTCGGCGGCCGCGGGCTCTTGCCATAGTGAAGACGTCGCGATGCTGGCATCTCCGCATCGGCTCCGCAACCGGTGCCGCCGATTGCGCTCGACCAGGCTTTTGTTTTCGCGTCGGCGTTCGCGGAAATCCGGGAGCCACTTTCCGCACGATGCTTTTGGTCTCAGAGAATGGGCGACAGATGCGCTTTTCCTGGGTTAGGGAGGGGGATGACCAAATCCGCGACAGATGTGATGGAGGATATCCTCTTCTCCGCAATGCTCGATGCGATCGCGGCCCTCAAGACCGCATCGAAGGGGCTTCCCAACACCCTGCTTCGCGACATCAATGCGATGCACGCCAACACCACCCTGGCCGACACGCCCGCCGAGCTGCAGGCCGCGATCGCTGCGAGCGTCCGCGGCGCCTTCAGCCGCCTGCTCAAGGAGGGCTATTCGGTCTCGCCGGGCAGGCCCCACCCGCAGGCGCCGCGTCACGCTCCCGGTGTCCCGGTGGAGCGCGGCGGACGGCCGCCCCGCGGCGGCGGCCCGCGCAGCCCCGCG
>JAQGLD010000074.1 GCA_028293055.1 Alphaproteobacteria bacterium | reverse complement strand
GGCCTTCTGGTCGGAAAGCTATGGCGGTCCGGCCATCCAGCCGCTGACCAGCGCTTCGGGCCCCTATCTCGCAACCCGCGGTTATCTGCGCGCGCGCGGCGGGCTGCACATCGCGCGGGGCGATGGCCGCGAGGCGCTGCGGAGCCTCGAAAGCAACCACTCGGGCAGGGTGCGCTTCGAGCCGGCGGATCGCGAAACGATGGTCCGCCGGATTCCGGGGCTGAAGCCCGGCTGGGACTGGGGCCTTGCCGAGCCGAGCTGCGCCGACATCGATGTGGCCGGGCTTCACGCTTATTACCTTGCCCAGGGACGGCGCGACGGGGTGGAGCTGGTCGCCAGCGCGCGGCTGCTGAAGGCGAAGCGGACCGGCGCGGGCTGGCGGCTGGACACCACGGCCGGGCCGATCGAGGCGGACATACTGGTCGATGCCGCCGGCGCCTGGGCGGACGAAGTTGCGCGGATCGCGGGCGCGTCGCCATTGCGGATCCAGCCCTACCGGCGAACCGTCGCCCAGCTCCGCGTCCATCCTCCGGCGCCGCCCGATCTGCCGCTGGTGATCGACGCGCTCGAACGATTCTATTTCAAGCCGGAGGCGGGCGGGCGGATCTGGCTGAGCCCGCATGACGAGACGGCGAGCGATCCGTGCGATTGCGCGCCCGACGAGCTCGATGTCGCGCTGGCGATCGAGCGGCTCGAGCAGGTCGTCGACTGGCGCGTCGAGCATGTCGAGCACAAATGGGCGGGCCTGAGGAGCTTCGCGCCGGACCGCCTGCCGGTCTACGGTTTCGACCCCCGAGTCGACGGCTTCTTCTGGTTCGCCGGTCAGGGCGGCTTCGGAATCCAGACCGCCCCAGCCGCAGCCAGGCTCGGCGCGGCTTTGCTGCTGGGTCGCGAGCCGGACGGGATGGTGAGGGCGATCGAGGCGGGAGCTTATTCGCCGGCGCGGTTCGGCTGACGGGCGGAGCTCAGCGCGCCTTCACGAACAGCATCGCCGCGTCGCAGGCGAGCTTGTCGGCGCGGTCGTTCTCGGCATGCCCGCTATGGCCCTTCACCCAGCGCCAGTCGATCTGGTGCTTACCGCTGATCTCGAACAATGCCTGCCAGAGCTCGACATTCTTGACCGGCTTGCGGTCCGCTGTCTGCCAGCCGTTGCGGCGCCAGCCATGCACCCATTTGGTGATTCCGTCGCGGACATAGACGCTGTCGGTATGGAGCACGACCTGACACGGCTTGGTCAGCGCCTCGAGAGCACGGATCGCAGCAAGCAATTCCATCCGATTGTTGGTGGTGAGCGGCTCGCCGCCCGACAATTCCTTCTCGCGCTCGCCGGAGCGGATGATCGCGCCCCAGCCTCCCGGCCCGGGATTGCCCTTGCAGGCACCGTCGGTGAAAATCTCGACCTCGGCCATCAGGCGGCTTCCTCCAGACCGCGGGGAAGCTTGAACACCATCCGCTCGATCACGCCCTCGCTCTGCTCCTCGGTCACGTCGAAATGGCTGGAGAGGAAGTCGACGACCGCTCGGACCAGTGTTTCCGGGGCCGAGGCACCGGCGGTGATTCCGAGGGTTCGCACGCCGTCCAGCCAGGCGAGGTCGATATCCTGGGCGCTGCCGATCAATTTCGCCCGCGTTCCCTGGCGCTCGGCGACCTCGACCAGGCGCTGCGAGTTCGAGCTCTTCGGCGATCCGATCACGAGCAGGAAGTCGGCCCGGCCGGCAATCTCCTTGACGGCAGCCTGCCGGTTGGAGGTCGCGTAGCAGATATCCTCGACCCGAGGCCCGAATATGGCTGGAAATCGCCGCTGAAGGATGGCGATGATCTGCGCGGTATCGTCGACGGAGAGCGTCGTCTGGGTGAGGAAGGCGAGGTTGGAAGGATCGGCGGGAGCGATGTGCTCGGCATCCTCGGCGGTCTCGATCAGGGTCATGCGGCCTTCGGGAACCTGGCCGAATGTGCCGATCACCTCGGGGTGGCCGGCATGGCCGACGAACAATATGTGGCGCCCGTTCTCGACCAGCCGCTCGGCCTGCCGGTGGACCTTCGAGACCAGCGGACAGGTCGCGTCCAGATAATCCAGCCCGCGCGCCTCGGCCATGGCCGGGATCGATTTGGGTACCCCATGCGCCGAGAAGACCACCGGGACGCCGTCTGGCACTTCGTCGAGCTCGGCGACGAACACCGCGCCCTGCGCGCGCAGGCTGTCTACGACATGCTTGTTGTGGACGATTTCGTGGCGAACATAGACTGGCGCGCCGTAGCGACGAAGCGCCAGCTCGACGATGCGAACGGCGCGGTCGACTCCAGCGCAGAATCCGCGCGGCGCCGCGATAAGCAGTGTGAGGGGTACCGGAGCTGTAGCCATGGCGGCGGCTCCTACGATGAACCGGTTGATACGTCTACCGGACTCGGCCGCCGCGACGCCGCGTCCGGGCGGCGATCCTGCCCGTTGTTTGCTTGCCTCCATCGGAGCGCGTTCCTATGATCCGGCCGCATCCCCGACCGTGAGGTTCCGTACGTGTCCAAGTCGAAAGCGACGTTCGCATTTTTGTCTACCTTGATCCTCATGGGCTGCAGCTCGGAAGGCACGCTCACTTCGCAGGGCGTCATCGTCAATCGTTCCGCCTGCCCCGCGGTCGCGATCCCGGCGGCGACCGGCGATATCACTCTGTTCTCCCCGGAGAATAGCCGCGATGCGGACGCGATCGACGTCGTGGCGAACATTACCAATGTCCGCTCCACCTGCAACGATGTCGGCGACAACATCACCAGCAACATCACCTTCGACGTCCAGGCTCGCCGTCGCGATGGCAGCGGTGCCCGCGACGTGGTGCTCCCTTATTTTGCAGTTGTCGTGCAGGGCGGGACCAATATCGTCTCCAAATCGGTGAGCAATGTCGGAATCCACTTCGCCGACGGCCAGCAACGGGCGAGCACCTCGGGAAGCGCCTCCGGCAACATCAATCGCGCAGCGCTGACCCTGCCGGCCGACATCCAGCGCCAGGTCACCCGCGAGCGCAAGCCCGGCGACGCCGATGCCGCGGTCGATCCGCTGGCCAATCCGGAAGTGCGCGACGCGGTGCGCCGGGTCAGCTTCGAGGTGCTGGTCGGTTTCCAGCTCACCCAGGATCAGCTCGCCTACAACGCGACTCGCTGACCGGTCGCGACGACGGCCTTTCGCGTCATCCCGGGTAAGGCCGGGACCTCGGCCCGGAAAAAGACACTGTGGCCAATCTCTCGTCAACCCGGCCTTCGCCGGGATGACGGGGGGCCGGGAGACTTTCTCCTGCCGGCCCGGAGCACGCAGCGAATTGACTCGTCCCGCGCCGCCCGCCACAGCGAAACCGTCGCCGGCTTTCGGGCCGGTGCGTGTGCGGGAGAGAGCGGCTTCGAGCCGCCGCCGAAGGAGCAACCGCCCCGGAATCTCTCAGGCAAAAGGGACCGCGCACGCATAGACACTCTGGAAAGCGTCCGCTTTGGCCCTTCGGGCTGCAGCGGGCCACCGAAGGGGTAAGCCGCCGACGCTGTTGCGAGGTGGCGAAAGCTCTCAGGTCCAGCGACAGAGGGGGACGTTCTCGGGAATCGAAGGCCGGCTTGCGTCGGAAATCGCCCGCGATCGTTCGCCCCTTCTCGGACGCTGGAGTTTTCGAATGAGCGACGCAACCGACCTGATTCTGCCGCTCGACGCCTGGCACCGCGCCCGCGGCGCCCGCATGGTCGGGTTCGCCGGCTACGACATGCCGATCCAATATGAAGGGATCATCGCGGAGCATCTCTGGACCCGGCAATCTGCCGGCCTGTTCGACGTCTCGCACATGGGCCAGCTGATCCTTTCCGGAGACGAAGCCGAGGCAGGGCTGGAGACCCTGCTTCCGGCCGATCTCTCGATCCTCAAGGAGGGACGGTTGCGCTACTCGCTGCTGCTCAACGGTGAGGCTGGGATCGTCGACGATCTGATGGTGACCCGCCGCACCGACCATTTCTACATGGTGGTCAACGGCGCGACCAAGCAGGGCGACATTGCCTATCTCCGCGAGAATCTGCCCTCGGGGGTAGCGCTCGACCATATGGCCGATCAGGCGCTGCTTGCACTGCAGGGACCGCAAGCGGCCGAAACCCTGTCGCGGCTCGCACCCGGGGTCGAGGGCCTCGGCTTCATGACCGGCGGCAGTTTCGAGGTCGGCGGAGTTCCGGCCTGGATCAGCCGCTCCGGCTATACTGGCGAGGACGGCTTCGAGATTTCCATCGCCGCGGGCGCCGCCGTCCAGGTCGCCGAGCTGATCGCGAGCCAGGAGGAGGTCAAGCCGATCGGGCTTGGAGCGCGCGATTCGCTTCGGCTCGAGGCTGGCCTCCCGCTCTACGGGCACGATCTCGACGAGCATGTCACCCCGATCGAGGCCGATCTCGGCTTCGCCATTTCAAAGCGCAGGCGCAGTGAAGGCGGCTTCGCCGGTTGGCCGCGAATTGAGCGCGAGCTCGCCAATGGCCCTATCCGCAGGCGCGTCGGCCTGCTCGTCGACGGCCGGCAGCCGGTGCGCGAGGGTGCGATGGTCGTCGACGGCGAAGGCAATGAGGTCGGCAAGGTGACCAGCGGCGGCTTCTCGCCGAGCCTGCAGGCTCCGATCGCGATGGCCTTCGTGCCCGCAGCCCTGGCGGAGCCGGGCGCTACGGTCACGCTCGCCCAGCGCGGCAAATTGTTCGAGGCGAAGGTGGCTGCGATGCCCTTCGTCCCCCATCGCTATCACCGCAAGGGAGCCGGCCAATGACCGTCTATTACACCAAGGAGCATGAAT
>JAQGLD010000056.1 GCA_028293055.1 Alphaproteobacteria bacterium | reverse complement strand
TGGCGGACGGAGCGCCCGCTGGCCCATGTCTGGCGCGCCGGAGTCGGGCTGACGACGATGCTGCTGAGCTTCACAGCGCTCGATTATCTTCCGCTCGCGGAAGCCACCACGATCGGGTTCGCGGCGCCCTTATTCGCCGTCATTCTCTCGGCCCTCGTCCTCAAGGAAAAGGTAGGGCGACATCGCTGGAGCGCAGTGGTCGCCGGGTTCGTCGGAGTCCTGCTGGTGATGAGGCCTCATGGCGCCCAGCTTCCGCCGATCGGCCTCGGCATAGCATTGCTGGCCGCGTTCGGCTCGTCGGTGGTGATCATCACGATCCGGCAGATCGGCCGCACCGAAGGTACGCAGACCATCGTCTTGTGGTTCACCTTGCTGTCGGCGCTGGGCTGCGCAACCGCGATGCCGTGGGCTGGGCACGCCCATGACGGTCGTATCTGGCTGATCCTTCTCGCCGTCGGCACGTGCGGAGGCCTGGGCCAGATCCTGATGACCGCCTCGCTTCGCTTCGCCCCGGTCTCGACCGTGGTCCCGTTCGATTATGTCCAGCTGCTCTGGGCAGTGCTGCTCGGCTGGCTGATCTTCGCAACCGGAACCGCGCCGACCACCTGGACCGGTGCCGCGATCATCGTCGCGAGCGGCCTCTACACGGTGCACCGCGAACACATGCTCGGCCGGGAACGGGCCGATGCAGCGCCGATCAGCTAACGAAGCGGGCTGAGGTTCTGGCCCGCTCATCCTGAATAGGCCCAAGCCTGCCGAGGGCCCGTATCGAAGGACGCACATACGCCGAGCGATCCTTCGATACGCCGTTTCGACAAGCTCGACGGCTACTCGGGATAAGCGGAACTTTTAGTCTGCAGCGTGGCTGATGCTTGAGCGCCTAGGCGCGGCCGATCAGCCTCTGCGCCATGGCGTCGGCGACATCGGCGGGATTGCGGCCGGTGGCCTCGCTCTCCGCCCAGATCTGCTCCAGACGAACCGGGATCTGCTCGACGCTGCGCTTGACGCTCTGCTGGTCGCCCGACTTGAGATATTCCATGGCGACATTGATGATGCCGCCGGCATTGATGACATAATCGGGCGCGTAGAGGATTCCGCGCTGGTGGATGCGTTGGCCGTCGTCGGGCGTGGCGAGCTGGTTGTTCGCGCCGCCGGCGACCAGTGGAACCCGCAGGGCCGCGATCGACGCCTCGGTCAGGATCGCGCCCAGCGCGTTGGGGCTCAGCACATCGGCTTCGAGCGTCATGATCTCGGCCGGATCGACGACGGTCGCTCCGACTTCGCCTGCAAGCGCCTCGGCGCGGCCTCGATCGATGTCGGCGAGGCTGATCCGAGCACCTTCCTCGGCGGCGCGGCGGGCAAGGCCGCCGGCCACGCTGCCGGCGCCCTGGATTGCGATGTGGAGGCCCGAGAGGCTGTCCTTGCCGAGCGCATGGCGAACCGCGGCCTTGACGCCGAGGAACACGCCATAGCTGGTATGGGGACCCGGGTCGCCGCCCACTTCACCCTGGCCGGCCGGAAGGCCGGAGACGAATTCGGTCTGCTTGGCGACCTCGACGAGATCGGCGACGGTGATTCCGACATCCTCGGCAGTGACATAGGCGCCGCCAAGCCCTTGCACCGCACGGCCATAGGCCGCGAACAGCTCGGGAGTCTTGGTGCGCTCCGGATCGGCGAGGATGACCGCCTTGGCGCCTCCCATCGGCAGTCCAGCCATGGCATTCTTGTAGCTCATCCCGCGCGACAGTCGCAGCGCGTCGCGAAGCGCGTCGCCGGCCTCGCCATAATGCCAGAAGCGGACTCCGCCGGCGCCGGGACCGAGATGGGTCGAGTGGACCGCGATGATCAGCTTGAGCCCGGTTTCGGCGTCGGTCGAGAAGTGAACGATCTCATGATCGTCGAAATCGGGATATTCCCAAGGGGAATGCATTGGATCGTCCCTGAAATACGGAGCGCGAATGGGGCGATCGACGGGACTTGAACCCGCGACCCTCGGTACCACAAACCGATGCTCTAACCAACTGAGCTACGATCGCCGTGACGCGCTTGAGGTGCGGCGCGCACATAAGGGCGGCTTCACCCCAGCGTCAAGGAGAGTTGCGGCTTTCGTCAGATCAGGCCGAGCCGATCGCGGCGAAGCCAGCGCGCGAGCATCAGCACGGCGACGATCGCAAGCCCGGTTGCGAGGCCGGTCCAGATCCCGACTCCCTTCCAGCCGAGCCCGAAAGCCAGGAAAAGCGCGGTGAGCAATCCGATCACCCAATAACCGAAGGCGGCATAGAGCATCGGGATCTTGGTGTCGTGAAGACCGCGCAGCATCCCTGCCCCGACCGCCTGGGCGCCGTCGAAGATCTGGAAGAGCGCTGCCACGAACAGATAGGAGACTGCCAGCGGGATCACCGCCGCGTTGGCCGGATTGGCGGGGTCTAGGAAGATCGTGACCAGCCGATACGGAAAGAGCAGCATGGCAAGCGCCATCAGGCTCATGAACGAGACGCTGAGCGTGAAGGCGGTCCATCCGGCGCGACCGACTCCGGCGACGTCGCCCCGCCCGTGAGCCAGGCCGACTCGAACCGTCACCGCCTGACTGAGGCCGAGCGGGACCATGAAAGTCAGCGCTGCGAGCTGAAGCGCCACCGCATGCGCGGCGATCGCGTCCGCGCCGATCAGCCCCATCACGAAGACGGCCGCATTGAAGATCGTGATCTCGAGAGCTACGGTCACCGCGATCGGAAGCCCGAGCCGCCACACCGCGCGGAATCGCTCCCAGTCGGCGCGCCAGAAGCGCCCGAACACCCGGTAGCGGCGAAAGCGTCGATGCCAGGTCACCACCAGCACCATGGCGAGGAACATGAAGAGGTTCGCGCAACTGCTTCCGATGCCGGCGCCGGTCAGGCCTAGCCTCGGCAGTCCGAAATGGCCAAAGATCAGGCCGTAATTGACGATCGCGTTGAACGCGACTCCGCTCAGGCCGACGACCAGAGACCATGCCGGCTTCTCGAGCGCAGCCACGAACGAGCGAAGAACGAGATAAAGCAGGGCGGGAAGCATCGCCCACTGCAGGGCATGGAGAAAGCGGCCCGCGTCGGCGGCGAGCGCCGGGTCCTCGCCCATCGCGACGAAGATCGCCTCACCGTGCCAGAGGATCATCCAGACCGGCAGGACGATCGCGACCGCCGACCACATGGCAGCGCGCACCGTCCGGCGGACATCCCGGACGCTGTGCCGCCGCGCGCCGAGCTCCCGGGCGATCATCGGCGAGGCCGCGGTGACCAGGCCGAGGCCGAAGATCAGGAAAGCGATATAGAGGTTCACGCCGAGCATCGACGCCGCCAGCGTCCGCGGGCCGACCCAGCCGAGGAGCAGCACGTCGGTCGCCTGGATCAGCGACTGGCTGATATTGGTCAGGATCAGGGGCGAGGCGAGCGTCACCGTCGCGCGAATCTCCTCGCGCCAGAGATGGCGTTTCGATGGGCCCGGCTGGAGCATGCGAGGGTCCTAGTCGAGCCGGGGCGTCGGGGAAAGGCGGGCCTTGGCCGGGGATTCTTTCCGACCGACGCGCCGCGCCATGCAGGCGCGACCCCGCTCAGCGCCTGACCAAGGTCACCTGTACGACATCGATGCTGCCGCCGCGGAAGCCGCCTTCGCAATACATCAGATAGTAACGCCACAAATGGTGGAAGCGCTGGTCGAAGTCGGCGGGCAGCCTGCCCTCGTCGACCGCGAGTTCGTAGCGCTGGCGCCCGCGCTTCAGCGTCTCGGCATAATGCAGCCGGTAGCTGCTGCGATCTCTCCATTCGAGCC
>JAQGLD010000055.1 GCA_028293055.1 Alphaproteobacteria bacterium | reverse complement strand
GAGGCTGCTCTCCTTCGGGCGGGGTTAGCTCGCGCTCAGGCCTCCGCAGCCATCTCCGCGGCGACCTCGCCGAGCTGGTCGGCGCAGGTCCCCCAGCCCTCGTGGAAGCCCATCTTGGCATGCGCCTCGCTGTCCGCGACATTCCTGTGCATCGCGAGAGCGCGGTAGCGAGTGCGACCGTCGCCATTGTCCTCGAACGTCATGATCGCGGTGAATGCCAGGCCGCCGCAATCGGCCGGGCCGAGGTCGTTGGGCCGCCAGCCTTCGCCCAGCGCGCTCGTCCATACCAGTTTCTCGCCCTCGACCACTTCGAGGAAGCAGCCGGTGCCGCTGAAGTCGAAGCCGTCGGGGCCGGTCATCCGGGTGTAGAATTTGCCGCCGGGGCGAAGGTCCATCTCGACCTCCGGAGTCTGATAGGGCCGCGGCGCCCACCATTTCTTGACATGCACCGGGTCGGTCCAAGCCCGCCACACCAGGTCGCGCGGCGCATCGAGGATGCGCTCGAGCTCGAGGTCGGTTGGTTCAGCCATTGTCTTTCCCTTCTTGCTTCAGTCTCATCACATGCTCGTCGAAGCGGTCGAGCCGCGCCGCCCACAAGGCGCGCTGCTCAGAAATCCAGGTCTCGGCGAGCCCAAGCGCCTCGGGCACGATCCGGCAGGTGCGAATCCGTCCCTTTTTCTCAGAGCTGACCAACCCGCTCGCCTCCAGCGCCTGGAGGTGCTGGAGCACCGCGGGAAGGCTGATCGGCAGCGGCCGGGCCAGCTCGGACACGCTCGCCGGACCTTGGCTCAGCCGCGCCAGCATGCCCCGCCGCGTCGGGTCGGCGAGGGCCTGGAACGCGAGATCGAGGCGGGCGGATTGGTTAAGCACAGGGTTAAGTATCGCGCCCTCGCCCCCGCCGCAAGCAATAGTTCACGACTCGCTTAACTTTACACGCCAACTGCCGCTGACTATCGGCCGGCCATGAGCCTCCAGCCCTCCGACACCATCCTGATCGTCGACTTCGGAAGTCAGGTCACGCAGCTCATCGCCCGGCGGGTGCGCGAGGCGGGCGTGTATAGCGAGATCGCACCGTTCAACGCCGCCGACGAGGCGTTCGAACGGCTGAAACCCAAGGGGATCATCCTCTCGGGCGGGCCCTCCTCGGTGACTTGGGAAGACAGCCCGCGCGCGCCCCAGCATATCTTCGAAGCCGGTGTGCCCATCCTCGGCATCTGCTACGGCCAGCAGACCATGGCCCATCAACTGGGCGGCGTCGTCGCGCCTTCGGAGAGCCGCGAGTTCGGCCGCGCCTTCATCGAAATCGTCGGCGAGACCGGATTGTTCGACGGCCTGTGGAAGACCGGCGAACGGCATCAGGTCTGGATGAGTCATGGCGACCGGGTCGAGCAGCTGCCCGACGGCTTTCATGTCGTCGCACAGTCGGAAGGCGCGCCTTATGCGATCGCGGTCGACGAGGCGCGGCGATTCTACAGCCTGATGTTCCACCCGGAGGTCGTCCACACCCCGGATGGCGGCAAGTTGCTCGCCAATTTCGTCCGCCATGTCTGCGGCCTGCCCGGCGACTGGACGATGGCCGAGTTCAGAGCCGCCAAGATCGCCGAGATACGCGAGCAGGTCGGTTCGGGCAGGGTGATTTGCGGCCTTTCCGGGGGAGTCGACAGCGCGGTGGCGGCGGTGCTGATCCACGAGGCGATCGGAAGCCAGCTCACCTGCGTGTTCGTCGATCATGGATTGATGCGGCTCGGCGAGGCGGAGCAGGTCGTCAGTCTGTTCCGCAATTCCTACAATATCCCGCTCGTCCATGTCGACGCGGAGGCCCAGTTCCTCTCGGGCCTCGCAGGACTCACCGATCCGGAAGCCAAGCGCAAATATATCGGCGGCGCCTTCATCGACATTTTCGAGACTGAGGCGCGCAAGGTCGGCGGCGCCGATTTCCTCGCCCAGGGGACGCTCTATCCGGATGTGATCGAAAGCGTCAGCTTCACCGGCGGCCCCTCGGTGACGATCAAGAGCCACCACAATGTCGGCGGCCTGCCCGAGCGGATGAACATGAAGCTGGTCGAGCCGTTGCGCGAATTGTTCAAGGACGAGGTTCGAGCGCTCGGACGCGAGCTCGGCCTGCCCGACGCCTTCGTTGGCCGCCATCCCTTCCCAGGCCCGGGGCTGGCCATCCGCATTCCCGGCGAGGTCACCCGCGAGGGCTGCGAGATCCTGCGCAAGGCAGACGCCATCTATCTCGAGGAGATCCGGACCGCCGGCCTCTACGACGCGATCTGGCAGGCCTTCGCGGTGCTGCTCCCGGTCAAGACGGTCGGAGTGATGGGCGACGCGCGCACCTACGACCATGTCTGCGCGTTGCGCGCGGTGACCTCGACCGACGGCATGACCGCCGATATCTTCCCGTTCGATGCCAATTTCCTCAGCCGCGTCGCCACCCGGATCATTAACGAGGTGCGCGGGATCAACCGAGTGGTCTACGATTATACCTCGAAGCCGCCGGGCACGATCGAGTGGGAATGATCCGGGGCGGACATCCGGGGGGATGTCCGGCCCGGATCATCGCTCCGCAAGCGAGGCGACGCGGCTGATCAACCTGCCTACTCCGCCCCTGATGCAAATAGCCGCCTCAAGCTCCGGCTGAACAGCAGCAACGCCACCCCGCCACCCCCGACGATCGCGGCGTGGAGGCTCCAGAAGGCGGGGGCGCTGACTTGCTCGTAAAGGCCGCCGATCCGGCCCGAGATCACGCTGCCGACGAAGACACTCAGCGAATTGGCGCCGATCATCATGCCGCGCATCGATTCCGGCGCCCGGGTCGCGAACAGGGCGAGAGCGATCGGCACCGTGTAGAGCCAGCCGCTGTTCGAGACGAGATGGAAGACCACCGCCCAGAGCAACGGCGCCCGGCCGTCGGTTCCGGCAACCCAGTCGGCGCCGGCGAGCCACAGGGTAGCGGCGCCGAAGATCAGGAAGCCGATGCCGATCTTGCCGAGATCGTCGGGCTCGCGCCCCATCCTGGCCTGGCGTCGCCACAAGGCGAGGAAGATCGGCATGACCAGGATCGGCGAGACTCCGTCCAGGGCCTGCAGCCACGGAACCGGCACCTGGAAGCGTCCGATGCCGAGCTCGACATGGTCGCGCACCCACAGATTGTAGACGTTCCACACCTGCGTCTGGGCGATCCAGAAGCAGATCATGAAGGGGCAGATCAAGGCGAGGCCAAGGACTCGCCTGCGCTCCGCCGCGGTCAGCTTCGCGCGTACGGTCCGCGCCTTGCGCACCGGTTCGGGCGGGAGCCAAGATGCGCCGACGATATAGATGCACAGGCCGATCAGCATTCCGAACCCGGCAAAGGCGAAGCCGAAATGCCAGCCGTAGAAGAGGGCGAGCGCTCCGGTGATGATCGGCGCGAGGAAGGCGCCGATGTTGATCGCGACATAATAAAGCTGGAAGGCATCGGCCTCGCGCCGGTCTCCGTCGGGATAGAGCGACTTCACCTGGGCCGAGAGGTTGCCACGCAGCAGGCCTGCGCCGCACATCAGCAAGGCCAACGCGATCAGGAAGGAGCGGTCGAAGGCGAGCGCGAAATGGCCGGCGGTCATGAGGCTGCCGCCGAGCACGACCGCGGCGCGACGCCCGATCAGCCGATCTCCGATCGCGCCGCCGAGCACCGGCGTAAAATAGACCAGGCCGACATAGAATCCGAAGGTCTGGGCCGCGAGCGCCTGCACCGAAAGCGGACCCGTGAAGGTCTCCAGCCCGAAGCGGTAGGCGGCAAAGCCGGCGACATGCTCGACATGACCCGGAAGCAGCAGCGCGCCGACCATGTAGAGGACGAGCAAGGCCTGCATGCCGTGAAAGGAGATTCGCTCCCAAAGCTCGGTGCCCGCCAGCACCCATAGCCCGCGCGGCTGGCCGAACGCGTCGCGCCGCGGCGCGATGTCGGCCGGAATCGCCGCGAGATCGCTCATCGCCTGCAGCGTCGCACGCCCTCGCGGCAGCGGCAAGCGCCGCGCGCCCAGACAAGCTGGTTCCTCGCCGCCGGCGGCCGTTACGCTTGACTTCACCCTCCAAAACTGTATTTAACGGAGATGTTAATTAACGATTCGGTTAAATCTAGTTTCCGCGAGGACCGTCATGACGCAGAGGCCGCGGACCGAAGCTCGAAGGTGAACAAGATGTCGAGTGTCCACGACCCGCTGAGCGCGACGCTTTCAGCCTTGGCGGATCCGACCCGGCGCGCGATCCTGGCCCGCCTGAGCCGGAGCGAGGCGAATGTGAACGAGATCGCCGAACCGTTCGGAATCAGCCTTCCGGCCATTTCGCGCCATCTGAAGGTGCTCGAAGCCGCCGGGCTGATCACCCGGGGCCGGTCCGCGCAGTGGCGGCCGTGCCGGCTGGAGCCTGCGCCGCTCAAGGCGCTCGATGCCTGGCTGGCCCAGTATCGGGACTTTTGGGAGGGCAGCTTCGACAGGATGGATTCCTATCTGTCCAGGCTTACGAAAGGGGATCCCGATGGACGCAAGAACTGATCCGCGCGGCGCAGTCGATCCGGGTATGCCGCTCAGGGACGACGAGCTGCTGATCGTCCGCTTCTTCGACGCTCCGCGATCCCTGGTCTTCCGGATGTGGGAGGACGAGGTTCACAGGATCAACTGGTGGGCCCCGAAAGGCTGCCGAACCACCCACTTCAAGCATGACTTCGAAGTCGGCGGCGCCTGGCGGGCCTGCTTCGTCTCCGACGCTCATGGCGAGAATTGGCAGTCCGGGCGCTATACCGAGATCGAGCGCGACCGACGTATCGCGGCCACCTTCATCTGGGATTCTGGTCCCGCGGCCGGCATCGAGACATTGGTGACGATCACCTTCGTGGACGCTCATGACGGTACGATCCAGACCTTCCACCAGAGTCCGTTCGCCAGCGTCGAGCGCCGCGACAGCCACGTCGCGGGATGGAGCGCGCTGCTCGACCGTCAGCGGGCCTATCTCGAATCCACAGCAAAGGGAGAGTCCGAATGATCACGCTTTATGCCTTCGCCTGGGTGCCCGAATTCGCCCAGGGCCTGGTCCGCGACCTCCGAGTCCGCTGGGCGCTGGAAGAGGCCGGCATCCCCTACGACGTCAAACTGATTGGGCGGAGCGAGGCGGATTCGGCGGACTATCGCAAGATCCAGCCGTGGGGGCAGGTGCCCGCGATCGAGGAAGACGGGCTGGTGCTGTTCGAGAGCGGGGCGATTGTCCAGCTTATCGCCGAAAGGTCCGAAAGCCTGATGCCGCGCGATCCGGTCGGCCGGGCCAAGGGCGCGCAATGGCTGTTCGCGGCGCTGAACTCCGTGGAGCCGCATGTCTCCAACCTGACCATCATCGACCTGTTCCACGCCGAAAAGGACTGGGCGAAAGCGCGCCGGCCCGAACAGGAAGCCTTCACCCGGATGAAGCTCGCCTCGCTCGCGCGCCGGCTTGCCGGTCGCGAGTGGCTGGAGGATCGGTTCACGGCGGGAGATCTGATGATGGTCACGGTGCTTCGGAACCTGCGCCAGACCGATATCGTGACCGCCGATCCGGTGCTTGGGCCCTATGTCGCGCGCGGCGAGGCGCGGCCGGCATTCCAGCGTGCACTTGCCGACCAGCTCGCCGCCTTCGATGCGCACGCGCCGGAGTTGGCGCCGGCCTAAGGCCTGCCCCGCCGGGTCAGGAAGCGCCCACCGCCGACACGTCCGAACCCGGAAGCCTAAGGCTAGGCGGTGAGAAACGCGGATGAGCGCTGGTGAGACGCCGAGGAGCGAAGACACGAATCTGCTCGCGCCGGTTCGCCGCTGCTGCTAATCCGTTCTGTCTTCGTTCCAGGGGAGTCGCCATGGCCAATCGTACCGGCAGCGCCGATCTGCCCCTTCATGGCGGGCGGGTGCCGGCCTGGCTCGGCCAGCGTATGTCGCGGCTCGGCGCGATCATGGCGGAGGCGATCATCCACCATTACGGCCGCGACGAACTGTTGCGGCGGCTCGCCCACCCCTTCTGGTTTCAGTCGTTCGGCGCGGCGATGGGGATGGACTGGCATTCGTCGGGGATCACCACCAGCGTGATCGGGGCGCTCAAGCGCGGCCTCAATCCGCTGGCCGGGGAGCTCGGCCTGCAGGTCTGCGGCGGTCGTGGAAGGCATAGCCGCCAGACTCCGGCCGAGCTGGCCGCGGCAGGGGACCGCGCCGGCTTCGACGGCGTCGCGCGCGGCCGGGCGAGCCGGCTGGTCGCCAAGGTCGACAGCGCAGCGGTCCAGGACGCTTTCGACCTTTATCTGCACGGCTACATCGAAGCCGACGACGGCAAATGG
>JAQGLD010000028.1 GCA_028293055.1 Alphaproteobacteria bacterium | reverse complement strand
AGCTCGACAGCCCGCTGACCGTCCCGGTGACAGAGAACCTGCACTGGGTGCTGACCGAGACCGGCAAATACAGCCTGCCGCATGTGATGACCCCGCCCTTCATGCATAACAAGGGCACGTACACGGTCAGTCTCGGCAATCTCTGCCGCTGGCTGGCGGGCCAGGCGGAAGCGCTCGGGGTCGAGATCTTCCCTGGCTTCGCGGCGGCCGAGATATTGTTCAACGATGACGGATCGGTGAAGGGCGTCGCCACTGGCGATTTCGGAGTCGCCCGCGACGGCAGTCACAAGCCCGAATATCAGCCCGGGATGGAGCTTCACGGCCGCTATACCTTCTTCGCCGAAGGCGCGCGCGGCCACCTCACCAAGGAATTGAAGCGGATCTTCGCACTCGACACCGAGAGCGCGCCGCAGGTTTATGGAATCGGCCTCAAGGAATTGTGGGATGTCGATCCCGCCAAGCACGAGCCTGGGAGGGTCATCCACACCCAGGGCTGGCCGCTCGACGACGCCTGGGGTGGCGGCTTCCTCTACCATCAGGCGGACGGGCAGGTCGCGCTCGGCTTCGTCGTCGCGCTCAACTACCGCAATCCCTGGATGTCTCCATTCGAGGAGTTCCAGCGCTGGAAGCAGCATCCGGCGATCCGCGAAGTGCTCGAGGGCGGCCGCCGGGTCTCCTACGGCGCCCGTGCGATCAACGAGGGCGGCTGGCAATCGGTGCCGAAGCTCGCATTCCCGGGCGGAGCGCTGATCGGCTGCTCGGCCGGCTTCGTCAACGTACCCCGGATCAAGGGCAGCCATACCGCGATGAAATCGGGCATGCTCGCCGCCGAAGCCGCCTTCGCGGCGATCGCCGACGATCGCTCCGGCGACCTGCTCGAGAGCTACGAACCGAGCGTCCGGAGCTCGTGGATCGCCACCGAGCTCAAGATGGTCCGCAATGTCGAGCCGCTGGTCGCGCGGTTCGGCGGGACCGCCGGAACCCTGCTCGCCGGCATCGACATGTGGATGCGCTATCTCAGGATCGGGCTGCCGTTCACGCTTCGCCACCATCCCGACAATGAGAGCCTGTGGCGCAAGGACATCGTCAAGCCGATCGCCTATCCAAAGCCCGACGGGCGGATCAGCTTCGATCGCCTCTCCTCGGTGTTCGTCTCGAACACCAATCACGAGGAGGATCAGCCGATCCACCTCACCCTGAAGGACGCTGACGTCCCGACGGAGATCAACCTGCCGACCTATGCCGGTCCAGAGCAGAGATATTGCCCGGCGGGCGTCTATGAGTTCGTCGAGGAAGGGGGGCGCACCCGACTCCAGATCAACGCGCAGAATTGCGTCCACTGCAAGACCTGCGACATCAAGGACCCGACCCAGAACATCAACTGGGTCGTTCCCGAAGGCGGCGGAGGACCGAATTATCCCAATATGTAGGCCCGTCCGGCTCAGCCTCGTCGCCGCGATGCTGGTCCCATCCGCCGCTTTGGCCAGCGTCGGCGATCAATCCGGCCTTGCCGCTTATGTCCGTGCCCGTGCCGCGGGCAGCGCCGGAGCGCTCGACAGCGCCGCCGAAGGCTATGCCGCTGCGATGGCGATGGCGCCCGGCAACGAGATCCTCGCCGCACGGGCGCTCGGCCAGGCGCTGGCCGCCGGCAACCAGCCGCTGGCGATGCGCGCTGCGCACAGCCTGGCGCACGCCGCCAAGCCCCCGGTCGAAGCGCGCCTGCTGCTGCTCGGCGAGGCCTTGCGAAAGAACGACTGGAAGGGCGCTGACCAGCAGGTCGATGCCATCCAGAAGGATGATGTCTTCGCGTTCATGGCCCCGGTGCTGCGCGCCTGGATCCTGTCGGGATCGCGGCGGAGCGATCCGCTGGGTCCGCTGCGGACGATCGTCAACAACCCGCTTGCCGCCTCTTATGCCGACGAACCGAAAGCCTTGATCCTGCTTGCATCGGGCCACGGCAAGGAGGGACTCGAAGCGCTTGCCCCGATCCTCGAAGAAGGCGGTCCGCGCGCCGACCGGCTTCGAATCGCCGCCGCGGCTTTGCTTGTCCGCAGGAGCGAGAAGAGCCAGGCCCTGTCCCTGATCGAGGGCGAATCGGAGCCGTTGCTGGTCGCCCGGACGCGGCTCAAGGCGGGCCGGCCGCTCGAGGGGGAGGTTTCCACTCCGGAAGCCGGAATCGCGGAATTGCTGATCCGCATCGCGGTGGATCTCAATGCCCAGCAGGTACCCGATGTTGCCCTGCGATTTGCCCGGATCGCGACCTTCTTCACCCCTTCGAACAGCGAGGCCTGGCTGGTCACTGCCGACCTGCTCTCGACCGGCGGGCAGAGCCAGGCCGCGCTTGCCGCGCTCGAGCATGTCCGCGCCGACGACCCCTTCGCCGATCGTGCCGCGCAGCGTCGTCTCGCAGTGCTGGTCGATGCCGGACGGCAGGACGAGGCGCTCGCCCGCGCCCGTGCCGCAGTGGATAAGGAGCCGAGCGTCGAGACCTGGGTCCGCTATGCCGACCTGCTCTCCCAGACCGATCGCTACGAAGCCGCCGCGGAAGCCTATGGCAAGGCCGTGGCCTTGTTCAAGGAAGGCGACGGCCCGGTCCCGCTCTGGTCGCTCCAGCTGCTTCGCGGCAATGTCCTCACCCAGGCGGGCAAGTGGAGCGAGGCCAAGGCGGCGCTCGAGCAGGCCTATGCACTCGCTCCGCGCCAGCCCGTCGTGCTGAACTTCCTCGGTTATTCGCAGCTCGAGCGGCGTGAGAATCTCGCCGAGGCCGAGAAGCTCATCCAGGAAGCGAGCCGGCTCCAGCCCGACGACGCTGCGATCACCGACTCGCTCGGCTGGGTGAACTATATTCGCGGCAACCTCCCCAGGGCGATCGAGCTTCTCGAGCGCGCGGCGCAAGGGCAGCCGGCCGATGCAGCGATCAACGAGCATCTCGGCGACGCTTATTATTCCGCAGGCCGCCGCTACGAAGCGCGCTACGCCTGGCGCGCGGCCCTGGTCTACGCCCAGGGCGACGCGGCGAAGCGGCTCCAGGGCAAGATCGAGTCCGGGCTGAGGCCGGAACTCACCGCGCCCTGATGCACGAAACCGCCTGGGCGAAGCTCAATCTCGCGCTGCATGTGCGGGAAAGGCTGGCGGACGGCTATCATCGCATCGAGACTTTGTTCGCCTTCGCCGAACATGGCGACCGGCTGACGGTCGCGGCGGGGGAAGGGCTCAGCCTCGAGATAGAAGGGTCGTTCGCGGCGAGCCTGTCGCCCGACGAGGACAACCTCGTGCTGAGGGCGGCACGCCGATTGCGGGACCATGCCGGCATCGACGCCGGCGCAAGGCTTGTTCTGGAGAAGAACCTGCCGGTGGCTTCCGGGATCGGCGGCGGATCGGCCGATGCCGCCGCCGCATTGCGGCTGCTGTCTCGCTGGTGGCGACTCGATCTGCCCCAGTCGGACAGGCTCGCCATCGCAGCCGGACTCGGCGCCGATGTGCCCGCCTGCCTGCTCTCGCGGACCGCGCGCGGGGTGGGGCGGGGGGACGAGCTGACTCCGTTCGACGCCGGAACCTCCGGCACGCCCGCCTTGCTGGTCAATCCTGGCGTCGCTATCTCCACGGCCGCGGTGTTTCGGGGCTGGGACGGCGTCGATCGCGGCCCACTCGCCGATTTCAAAGAGGGCCGCAACGACCTCGAGCCGGCCGCGCTGGCGATCGCCCCCGAGATAAAGGCGGTGCTCGCGGCGTTGCGCGCTCACCGGCCGCATCTCGCCCGCATGTCGGGTTCGGGAGCAACCTGCTTCGCCTTGTTCGGAACCGAAGCGGAGCGGGACCAGGCCCAGGCGGCGATCGCACTGTCCCATCCCCACTGGTGGCAGCTCTCGACTCGTCTCAGGTGACCCGCGAGTCTCGCCTAGGGACGGCGACGCGGGACGGTTAACCATCGTGTGCCGCAGTCTGCCGTCGTGGCACGCTCCTTGCTTTTGAAAAGCCGGCGAGTCGAAACTGGGCCGAAGGGCACGTGTGGACATTCGTGCATGGTCCCTGGGCTGCGAGAGCGGGGCGGGCGCCATGGTCCCTTCAGGGCCGGCCCTCCGATGTAAGGAGCGCCGGCCCTCTTCTCATAAGGCGTCCGCTTGCCTGCCCCGGCGCGATCCAGCAGAAGCGGCGGATGAAGCCCAGCGCTACGCTCCTCCTCCTGATCCTCGCCGGCTGCGGCCGAGGCGGCGCGCCCGAAGGGCAACCGACCGGGGCGAACCAGGCCGCCGCACCATTGCCCGCCCGGATCGCGGGTGATGACGGCAAGGCGGAATGCGCGCTCGCCGGCGCCGCCGCGTTCGAACGGATCTGCACGATCGAGCGGTCGGACTCGCCCGATGGGCGGGTCCTCACCCTCAGGGACCCGGACGGCGGATTCCGGCGCCTGCTCGTCACTCGCGACGGCCGCGGCGTGATCGCAGCGGACGGCGCCGAGTCAGCGCGGGTGACGGTGATTTCGCCCGAGCGTATCGAGGTTGCGATCGGGCGCGACCGCTACCGGCTTCCCGCCAGCGTCCGATCGTGATCGGCCGGCCCATCCTGACGGCAGACGAGATGCGTTCGGCCGAGGCTCGGGCGATCGCGGCCGGGACGAGCGTCGACAGCCTGATGGAGCGCGCCGGCGCCGGAGCGGCCGAGGCGATCTGGCGCTTTGCCGGACCGCTGCCGGCCCTGATTCTGTGTGGTCCGGGCAATAATGGCGGGGACGGCTATGTCATTGCCCGTTGCCTGCGCGAGCGCGGCGTCGATGTCCGGGTGGCGGCGTATGGCGACCCGAGGAGCGAGGCGGCGAGCCATGCGCGAAGTCGCTGGAACGGTCCGGTATCCAGCCTGGAGGCGACCGAACCCGCCCCTGTGCTGATCGATGCCCTGTTCGGCACCGGCCTGGCACGCGGCCTCGACCCGGCCGCGAGCGGCAGGCTGGTCGATCTCGGCAACGCCGCGCGGATTCGGGTCGCGATCGACCTGCCGAGCGGGGTCTCGACCGACGACGGCCAGATCCTTTCGCCAGTGCCGCAATGCGACCTGACGATCAGCTTCGCCACCCTGAAGCCCTCCCATCTGCTCCAGCCCGCCGCGCGCTTCATGGGACGGGTCGCGATCGTCGATATCGGCGTAGAGGGAGAGAGCCGATTGTTCGGGATCGTCCGTCCGCGCCTGCGGACCCCGGGACCGGACGATCACAAATATAGTCGCGGCTATGTCGCGATCGTTGCCGGAACGATGCCGGGGGCAAGTGCGCTCGCCGCGAGCGCCGCCGCGCGATCAGGCGCCGGCTATGTCCGCCTGCATGCGCGCGCCCTCGTCTCGGACATTCCCCACGCGATCGTGCAGAGCCCCGGCGATCCGCTCGCCGGGCTTGGCGACCCGAGAATCGGCGCGATCCTGCTCGGGCCGGGCCTTGGCCGCGGCCCGGAGGGGAGGGACCTGCTCGATGCGGCGCTGAGCGCGCCACCGCCATTGATCCTAGATGCGGATGCGCTCGCCCTGGTCGCGGAGATGGGTACCGAGCGGCTACACCGCTTGGCCGCGACCGCGATCCTGACTCCGCATGCCGGCGAATTCGCCGCACTCTTTCCCCACCGCACAGGCAACAAGGTCGAGCGGGCCCGAGCCGCCGCCGCAGAGGCGCAGGCGGTGATCGTCTTCAAGGGCCCTGATACGGTGGTGGCGTCGCCGGATGGACGTGCCGCGATCGCCGGGCCCGCCCCGGCCTGGCTGGCGACGGCGGGCACCGGCGATGTGCTGGCCGGAGTGATCGCGGCGATGCGCGCCTCCGGTCTCGATGCGTTCGAGGCCGCTTGCGCAGGGGTCTGGCTGCATTCCGACGCTGCCGGGCGTGCCGGCCGGGGGCTGGTCGCGGACGACCTCCTGCTCCATCTCGAAGCCGCGATCGATTCCTGCCTGTGACCGAGACGATCATCAGGCTCGCCGGGCGCGGCGACGGAGTTACGGAATCGGGGCGCTTCGTCCCGCTCTCCGCCCCCGGCGACATCATCGCCGAGGATGGCGCGATCGTGGCGGGTCCCCACCATCAGCTGCCGCCATGCCGTCACTTTCCCGAATGCGGCGGCTGCCAGCTCCAGCATGTCGACGATCCGGCCTATGCCGATTTTCTCGCCGATCGAATCGTCGCCGCGCTCGCCGCCCAGGGCGTCAGCGTGCCCGAGATTCGCCCGGTCCACATCTCGCCGCCGAGGAGCCGGCGGCGGGCGTCGCTGCGCGCGCGCCGGGTGGGCGGGCAGATGCAGATCGGATTCAATGCGCAGGCAAGCCACGATATCGTCGACATGCGCGAATGCCATATCCTGCGCCCCGAATTGTTCGCGCTCGTCGCGCCGCTTCGCGGGCTGCTCGTCAGGCTGCTTCCGCAGCGCGCCAATGGCGGAGTGCGCATGACCCTGTGCGACCAGGGAGTCGACCTCCTGCTCGAGAAGGTCGTGGTCGAAGGACTGGCCGGCTCGGACGCGATAACCAGCTTCGCGGCCCGATATGGGATCGCAAGGCTGGCAGTCGACGACGGCTATGGCGCGCAGACCCTTTGGGAGCCGGATCCTGTCACAATGACGCTGGGCGGGGTCCCGGTGCCGCTGCCCCATGCCGCCTTTCTCCAGGCCACCGCCGAAGGGGAGGCGGCGTTGGTCGCAGCGGTCCGCGAGGCGGTCGGCGATGCGAAGCTGGTCGCGGACCTCTTCGCCGGGCTCGGCACGTTCGCACTCTCGCTCGGCGGCAAGGTCTATGCGGCGGAGGGCGCGCGGGACGCGGCGATGGCGCTCAAGGCCGCCGCCAACCGGCTCCAGAGGCCGGTCTTCGTCGATCCGCGCGACCTCTACCGCAATCCGCTCGATTCCGCCGAGCTTTCCCGATTCGAGGCGGTGGTGCTCGATCCGCCGCGCGCCGGCGCGCGGGAGCAGATCGACCAGTTGGCCGGCGCCGGGCTGCAGCGGCTCGCTTATGTTTCCTGCAATCCCAAGACCTTCGCGCGGGATGCGCGGATCCTGCTGGAAGATGGGTGGAGCCTCGACTGGGTCAAGCCGGTCGGTCAGTTCCGCTGGTCGACCCATGTCGAGTTGGTCGGCGCGTTCAGCCGATAGCGTAAGCGGCCGGGTGGGCGAAGAGAAGCGCCATCGCGGCGTGGACCGTGAGCACGAGGAGGCAGAGCGAG
>JAQGLD010000639.1 GCA_028293055.1 Alphaproteobacteria bacterium | reverse complement strand
GCGCCCAATTGTGCCGCCTGCCGCGCGCGGACGAAATCAGACAATAAGGAGATCGAATCGTGGACCTGGGACTCGAAGGCAAGAAGGTGCTCCTCGTCGGCGCGGCTCGCGGCATCGGCCTCGCCGTGGCGGAACTGTTCGCCCGCGAAGGCTGCGATGTCGCGATCAGCGCGCGATCCGAGGACAGCGTCAAGGAATCGATCGCGAACCTGCGCAAATACGGCACCAATATCGTCGGCGGCGCGATGAATGTGAAGAAGCCCGACGAATATAAGGCCTGGCTCGCCGACATGGTCGAGCAGCTCGGAGGAGTCGACATTCTGGTGCCGCTGACATCGTCGGGCGGCGGCATGGGCAGCGAGAAATATTGGACCAACGCCTTCGAGGTCGATGTGATGGGCCCGGTTCGCGCGGTCGAAGCGGTGCTGCCGACGATGATCGAGCAGCAATCCGGTTCGATCGTGCTGATTGCTACGACCTCCGCCGGCGAAGCGATGGGAGGGCCCCAGGCTTATAACGCGATGAAGGCCTCGCTGGTCACCTGGGGCAAGCAACTCGCTTTGTTTCACGGCAAGGACGGAATCCGCGTGAACGTCGTCTCCCCAGGCCCGATCGAGTTCGAGGGCGGCAATTGGGAGATGATCAAGGGGACGATGGAGAAATTCTACAATTCCCAGCTTCGCCAGCAGCCCACTGGCCGCTTCGGCCAGCCCGAGGAGATTGCTCGCGCCATCGCCTTCATGGCGAGCCCGGCGGCGAGCTGGTGCAACGGATCGCACCTCGTCGTCGACGGTGGCTTCACCAACCGCACCCATTTCTGAAGGCCGGCTCGAGGACAGCAAGATGGACGTCAAGCGCCACGTCGATGTGATCAGGGTCAATCCCCAGGATTGGCCGAACGGCACGCCCGCGTGGAAAGCCGAGGATCCGGAGCTCGGCAACGAGATCATTCCGGCCGAGCGCTACACCAGCGAAGCCTTCATGAAGACCGAATGGGACCGGGTCTGGACCAAGGTCTGGCTGCTCGGCGGGCGTTCCGACGACATCAAGGAGCCCGGCGACTATATCTGCACCGAGATCGGCAAGGAATCGGTGCTGATCGTCCGGCAGGCGGATCTCTCGGTGCTGGCCTTCTACAATGTGTGCCTGCATCGCGGAAACAAGCTGCGCCCCGAGGGGCGCGGCAATGTCGAGAATTTCCGCTGCATGTATCACCATTGGACCTATGGCCTCGATGGCGCGATCGAGCGGATCCCCGACCTCGACAGCTTCCCGCAGGGCGGCCCGCCCGAGGGCCGTATTCCGTCCCTGCCGTGCGGCGAATGGGGAAGCTTCGTCTGGTTTTCGCTGGACCCCGACGTCGAGCCGCTCGAGCAATATCTCGCACCGATGCAGCAGCATCTCGATCCCTATCATTTCGAGCGGATGGCGTGGAAGCGAGAGATCGTGGTCGAGTGGGACTGCAACTGGAAGGCGAGCGTCGACGCGTTCAACGAGAGCTACCATGTCCAGGGCATTCACCCGCAGCTCCAATGGTATCTCGACGACATCAACATCCAGATCGACTGCTACGATCGCCACAATCGCTACCTGATCCCGTTCGCGACCGTCAGCCCGCGCGTCGCCCTGCCGTCCGCGATTCCGCCCGCAATCTACGACATCATGGTCAAGGCGGGGATGGATCCGGCCGAATATGAAGGCCGGGTCAGCGACATCCGCACCGATGTGCAGAAGTTCATGCGCGAGAACGGGCCCAAGCAGGGCAAGGACTATTCGGAGCTGAACGATGATCAGCTGACCGACGATTATCACTACATGATCTTCCCCAATGTCGCGCTCAACGCTCATGCCGACGACCTGATGCTGTTCCGCCAGCGCCCGCACCCGACCGATCCCAACAAGATGTTCTACGACATCTGGATGTTCGAGCGGGTGCCGGAGGGCGAGGAATGGCCGGAGCGGCCGCGGCTCCAGCGCTTCCGTCACGGCGAGAGATCGATCGGCCAGGTGCTCGACCAGGATGCCTTCAACCTGCCGCTGGTGCAGAAGGGCATGCATTCGAAGGCCTTCAAGGGCCTGTGGATCGGCGACCAGGAGCTGCGCATCCGCCACTTCCACAAGGTCATCGACGATTATGTCTACGGCCCGGGCGGCAAGACCAAAGGGGATCTGTGATGGACGGGCAGAGCAACCCGCGCGAGGCGAAAGGAAATGGGATGGAGCCGACCGATTTGATCGGCGCTTATCGCCGCATGCAGACGATCCGGATGTTCGAGGAGAGGCTGCACGACGAGATCAAGACGGGTGAGATTCCCGGCTTCACGCATCTCTATTGCGGCCAGGAGGCGGCTGCGGTCGGAGTCTGCGATCATCTCAGCGTCGACGATTATATCGTCTCGACCCATCGCGGCCATGGCCACTGCATCGCCAAGGGCTGCGATGTGAAGGCGATGATGAAGGAGATTTACGGCCGCGCCGACGGGCTCTGCAAGGGGCGGGGCGGATCGATGCACATCGCCGATCTCTCGGTCGGAATGCTCGGTGCGAACGGGATCGTCGGAGCGGGCGCGCCGCAGGCGGTCGGCGCAGCGATCGCAGCCAAGCTCAACGGCAAGGGCCGGATCGGGCTCGCTTTCTCCGGCGACGGCGCCTGCAACCAGGGCACTACCTTCGAAGCGCTCAATCTCGCGGTGGTGCTCAAGGTCCCCGCGGTGTTCGTGTTCGAGAACAACCATTATTCCGAGCATACCGGAGTCGCTTATGCCGTCGGCACCAGCGGCGACATCGCGAGCCGGGCCGAGGCGTTCGGGATGAAGGCGTGGCGCGCCAATGGCAGCGACTATTTCGACACCTACAAGGTGATGGGCGAGCTGCTCGACTATGTCCGCGCCGGAAACGGGCCGGCGGCGATCGAGCTCGATACGGAGCGCTTCTACGGCCATTTCGAGGGCGATCCACAGCGTTACCGCGGGCCGGGCGAGCTCGACCGGATCCGCACCGAGCGCGATGCCCTGGTCTCGTTCCGCACCCGGGTTGTCGAAGCGCAGATCCTGGGGTCCACCGAGCTCGACTCGGTCGACTCGGAGGTCGCGCAGCTGATCGAGGAGGCGGTGGCCGAGGCGCGCGCGGCTCCGCCGCCCGATCCGGCCTCGGTCACCGACGATGTCTATGTCGAATATTGAGGGCGAGTGATGGCAGTCATGAACATCCGTGAGGCGATCAACGCCACCCTCCATTCGGAAATGGAGCGCGATTCCGACATCATCCTGCTCGGCGAGGATGTCGTCGGCGGCGCCGGCACGGCCGGTGGCCAGGAATCGATCGGCGGGATCTGGGGGACGAGCGGCGGCCTGTTCGCGAAATTCGGGCCGGACCGGGTGCTCGACACCCCGATCTCGGAAAGTGCGATCATTGGCGCCGCGGCCGGCGCCGCTTTGGCCGGCAAGCGGCCGGTGGCGGAGTTGATGTTCGCCGACTTCATCGGAGTCAGCCTCGACCAGCTCTGGAACCAGATGGGCAAGTTCCGCTACATGTTCGGCGGCAAGACCAAATGCCCCGCGGTGGTGCGTATGATCTACGGCGCGGGGATGAACGCCGCAGCCCAGCACAGCCAGTCGGTCTATTCGCTGATGACCGCGATGCCGGGCCTCAAGATCGTCCTGCCGACCACGCCCGCCGACGCCAAGGGGCTGCTCACCGAGGCGCTGCGCGGCGACGATCCAGTGATGTTCTTCGAGCACAAGGCGCTTTACGGGGTGAAGGGCGAGGTGCCCGATGGCGAGCATCGCCAGCGCTTCGGCGAGGCGCGGATGGTGCGCGAAGGTGGGGACGTGACCATCGTCACCTGCGGCCGGATGGTCAATTTCTCCGAAAAAGCTTGTGACAAGCTCGCCGGCGACGGAATCGGGGTGGACCTGATCGACCTGCGAACGACCAGTCCGCTCGACGAGGAAGCGATCCTCGACTCGGTCGAGATGACCGGCCGCCTCGTCGTCGTCGACGAAAGTCCGCCGCGCTGCAGCCTCGCCTCCGACATCGCCGCGACAGTCGCCGCCAAGGCCTTCACCAGTCTCAAGGCGCCGCCGATCATGGTGACCGCGCCGCACACGCCGGTTCCGTTCGCGCGCGAGCTCGAGCGGGCCTGGCTTCCTTCACCCCAGAAGATCGAGGATGCGGTTCGCCAAGTCCTCGGCTTCCGCTGAGGCGCGCGACATGGCCAGACTGAAGCCGTTCACCATGCCCAAATGGGGCATCGAGATGAGCGAAGGGACGATCGCCGAATGGCTGGTCCAGGAGAATGCGCCTTTCGCCAAGGGCGCCTTGCTCACCCTGATCGAGACCGACAAGATTACCAACGAGGTCGAGGCCGAGGCCGACGGACGCTTCGTCCGCATCCTGGCCAAGGAAGGCGAGGCCTATCCGGTCGGGGCACTGCTCGCAGTGCTGTCCGACGGCGAAGCAACCGGCGACGAGATCGACGCCCTGATTGCCGGCTTCAGGCAGGCCGATACCAGCTTCACTGGCGACGATGAAGGCGGCGCCACGCCGCCCGCGGTCCAAACTGCGCCCGCGCCTCCGCCGCCCGCCATTCCCGACGGGCTGGCGATCAGCCCGGCCGCGCGCGAGCGGCTGGTCAGCGCCGGCCTCGATCCCAATGCGATCGCAGGCAGCGGTCGCGACGGGCGGATCACTGCCCAGGATGTCGATCAGGCCGCGCGGCCAGCCGTGGATACAGCGCTCGTCGGAGCCTTTCCGCCGACTCCCGACAGCAAGGTGTTCGCTTCGCCGATGGCGCGGCGGCTCTCGATGATCCATTCGGTCTCGCTAGAGGGACTTTCGGGTACGGGACCACGCGGGCGGGTACGCAAGGTCGACGTGCTGGCCGAGGTGAGCCGAACGAAGCCGGCGCCGCCACCGGCACAAGCTGCCGTTGCGCAGCCCGCCCCGGCGGCGGCGAGCGGTGTCGAGGTGATCCCGATGTCGTCGATGCGCAAGACGATCGCCAAGCGGCTCGCCGAATCGAAATCGACCATTCCGCATTTCTATGTCCGCCGCCGGGTCAGGGCAGACCGGCTGCTCGCGCTCCGTGCCGCGGTCCAGGGCCAGCGGCCGAGCGTCAACGATTATCTGATCAAGGCTGCTGCGCTCGCCCTCATGGAGGTGCCGCAGGTCAACATCCAGGTCCACGGCAATGCGATCCATCGCTTCGAGCATGCCGATATCGCGGTCGCGGTGGCGACCGAAAAGGGCCTGCTGACCCCGATCATCACCAGCGCGGACCGGATGAGCGTCGCCGACATCTCGGCCGCGATGGCCGGGCTCGCCCAGCGCGCCCGTTCGAACCGGCTGAAGCCGGAGGAGATTAGCGGCGGCAGCTTCTCGCTCTCAAACCTCGGCGGGTTCGGAGTCGAGCAGTTCGACGCGATCATCAACCCGCCGCAAGGCGCGATCCTGGCCGTCGGCACCGCCCGCCCCGAGCCGATCGCCGACGAGGGTGCGTTCCGGATCGTCCCGGTCTTCCACCTGTCGCTATCCTGCGACCATCGCGCCATCGACGGCGCCGATGCGGGCAAGTTCATGCAGGCGCTCGCCAATCTGATCGAGGCGCCGGAGCTGCTGGATTAGGGCCAGACGCGGCCTACACCTCCAGCCCGAGCTCCTCGGCCAGCTGCTGGCGCAGGCGGAACTTCTGGATCTTCGAGGTCGACATCGGCCAGGCGAGGACGCTGCGCACATGGCGAGGGATCTTGAAGCTGGCGAGCTTGCCCTTGCAATGATCGATCAGCTCCGCCTCCGAAGCGTTCTGTCCCTCCGTGAATTCGACGAAGGCAGCAGGCACCTCGACATAGCGCGCGTCGGGGATCCCGACGACCTGGGCGAGCTTCACCGCGGGATGGGCTTGCAACAGGGCCTCGATTTCGGCCGCGGCGACATTCTCGCCGCCGACCTTGAGCATGTCCTTGGTGCGTCCGTGGAACATGATGTGGCCGCTCTCGTCGAAAGAGCCGATGTCGCCAGTGTGGAACCAGCCGTCGCGCAACACCTCGGCGCTTTTCTCGGGCGCGTTGTAATAGCCCTTGATCATGTTGGGACCGCGTATGACGATTTCGCCGCGCTCCTCCAGAGCGCAATCCTTGCCCGTCTCTAGGTCGACGATTCGCACTTCCCATTCGTCGAGCGGCACGCCGAGCCGGCCGGTGCGAAGTTCATAGCTGTCTCCGATCCGGCTGGTGCACACCGTTCCGCAGCCCTCGGTGAGGCCGTAGGTGCCGACCTGGATCGTATGCGGCATCGCCCGGGTCATTGCGTCCTTGATTGCCGGCGGCTGGACCGCAAAGTTCGAGTTCATCAGGCGCAGCCGGCTGAGGTCGGTGGACTGGAAGGTCGGGTGCGCGATCAGGTCCTGCATGATCGTCACGAAGCTCGGATAGGCCACGGTCGCGCCCTCGCGGCTGAGCATGTCGAGCGCGATCCCCGCCTCGAAATGCGGCACGGTGAGATAGGCGCCGCCGGCGTCGAGCACCATCGTCATCGGCAGGATGCCGGCGATGTGGAAGATCGGCAGCGGCGACCAGACCCGGTCCTCTGGCCCGACCTGGTAGCGCTTGCCGAGATTGCGACTGTTGCCGATGATTCCTCGGTGGCTGATCAGCGCGCCCTTGGGGTTGGCAGTGGTCCCCGACGTGTAGAGGATCATCGCGACATCCTGGTCGTCGACCGAGTCGATCGCGGCGTCGACCTGCTCCTCCGACACCTCGTCGCCGAGCGCGAGCGCGTCCTCGCGGCTCAGAAGGTAAAGCGCGACCGGAGGATCGAGGCAGATGATCGTCCTGAGCACCGGCGCCTCGGCGAGGGTCAGCGCTTCGGGATTGTGCGCCGACCGCAGCGAGGGGAGGGCGGCATTCAGCCGCTCGCCGAAATCGAGCGTATCGGCGACCCGCCCGGTGGTGACGAGCGCGACGAGGTCCGCATCCTTGATCAGGAAGGCGAGCTCGCTGGTCTGGTAGCGAGCGTTGACCGGAACCGCGACCGCCCCGATCATGGCGATTCCGAACAGCGCTTCGACGAAGTCCGGACGGGTGGTGAGCAGGATCCCGACATTGTCGCCCGCCTGGACCCCCATTGCCAGCAACGTCTTCGCCCATGCACGGGCCGAACGATTCAGCGCGCCATGGCTGATCCGCCGATCGGGAAAGACCAGGGCGTCGGCTTCGGGGCGGGTTTCGGCCGAGGCCCGCAGCATCGCTCCGAGCGTGTAGATCGCGGCGCTCATGCCGCGCTCACCCCGGCGTCCGTGCAGCGGGTGCGAACCTCGCTCCTGCGCAAATCTGCTCGCTCCGTCATCGTCATCCTCTCCGTCGTCGACCGAGCCTGGGCCTCGGACCGAATGGTTCAGGCCTCCGCGTACCGGTCCGAGGCAGCCGCATTCGATGCGGTGATTTGAACGGAACCTAGCACGACTCGCACAACAAACAATCATAAATGTTTGTTTTATAGCAGCCGAGTTTGCGACCATGTTGGGCAGCTTCGGCTGGCATAAAGGGGAAGTGATGCGAATCAGGCCTCTTGTAAAACAGACACTGATGCTTGTAATATGCGTTCGACAGGAGAAGGTGATGGGCAGGCTCGAAGGCAAGGT
>JAQGLD010000637.1 GCA_028293055.1 Alphaproteobacteria bacterium | reverse complement strand
CTTGTGCCGGCGCTCCTCGCACGGTCGGCCAGTACCTTCTGCAGCGCCGGCCTAGCGATGCCGACATTGGCGGGCTTGCCGGGCACCAGCTGCGGGGTCGGGACTTTCGCCACGCACTGCCCGGTCGGGATATAGATCTCGACATGCTCAAAGCCGCAGCCGGCGGAAAGATATTCGTCGAGGAGATCCAGCTCGGCCATCGCGCGGACCACGTTCGACTGCTGGATGATGCCGACGCCGTAGACGCTCCAATCCGGATCGCGCTCGATCAGGTCGACGTCGAAGCCGCGAGCGCGAAGCGCTATCGCGGAGGTAAGGCCGCCGATGCCGCCGCCGATGACGAGTATCCGGGCGGAATTCATGCCCGCATCCGGCGGCGAGGCCGTCCGATCTCATGGTGTAGCGCCGGCATTCGAACCTCTCCTGACCCTCTGGCGGGTTTTCGACATCAGGATCGACAGATCAGGGTGATTTGTAAAAGTGATTATTTGGATGGATCTGCATCCAGGGTGCTTATCGGAGAGGCCGAGGCCGCGGCCTTCAACTCCTCCCTGAACCATTTCAGGCCGGCATCGTGGCGTCGCGCGGTGTGAAACTGCGCCATTTCCCGCATCGGCGGCAGCTCGAAGGGAAGGTCGGCGTGGCGGATCGGTAAATGCCGGGCCATCGCCAGAGCGAGTCGCTCGTGCATTACGGCAAGGCGATGGGTGTTCTGAAGCAGCCAGGGCACCATCGTGAACGAGGCCGCAGTGACCTCGATATGGCGGGTTCCTCCCAGCAATTCGATCTGGCGGTCACCGAACGAGAGCACCCGCTGGTTGCCGAGCGCGACCGCGACATGGCCCGATTCGAAGAAGGCCTGCTCGGTCACCGGCCCTTCGAGCAGCGCATTGCCCGACCAGCCGGCGACGACATGGCGTTCCTCGAACAAGAGGTCCGCCGGGTGGTCGCCGGAAATGAACATCTCCGGGGTGAGCAGCAGGTCGATCTTGCCTTCGTCGAGTTGCTGGCCGCTATTGTCGGTCGGCAACGAGATATCGAGCCTGATGTTCGGGGAGATTTCGGCGAGCCGGGTGACCAGCGGAACCAGCAGAGCGGCGGTGATATAGTCGGATCCGGTGATCCTGAAATTGCGGTGCGATGTCGCCGGGTCGAACGACTGAGAGGTGGCGATGAGGCTCTCGAGCCCGCGCAGGCTTTCGCGAATCTGCGGGACGAGGCTCTCGGCATAAGCGGTCGGGAACATCCTCTTCCCGTGCGAGACCAATATGTCGTCCCTGAAATAATCGCGCAGGCGGCCGAGTGCCGAGCTCATCGCGGGCTGGCTGAGGTTCAGCCGCTCGGCGGCGCGCGAGACGCTGCGCTCCTCGAGCAGGAGGTCGAAGGCGACCAGCAGGTTGAGATCGAGGCCCTTGAACCGCATCGATCATCCATAAAAGCGATCCTGCTCGGCCGAAACAAGAGATTTGCGAAATCGAATACGGGTCCTCGGCCTTCCGGTCCACGCGCCTTGAGCCGTCGAAATGATCCATCCGCCGTATGAATAGATTCCGATAAGAACAAACGATTTTCAAAATGAGCCTCCGAGTGGCACTCGAACCGACATGCCGGCGCGCCACTCGCGGCCTGGCCAATCGAGACCGGTCGCCAAGGCCGCGCACCATTCAGGAGAGGTCGCATGTCGCTCAGGAAATCAGTCTTTTTGTCGGGTCTGGCCTTCGCCTCGATCCTTCCGGCGACCGCCGCCACGGCCCAGGCGTCGGAGGCCCAAGGGAGCGCAGCCGCCGGCGATGCGGCCGAGCAGTCCGCCGACGCCGCGCCGGCCGACATCATCGTCACCGCCCAGCGCCGGTCCGAAAGCCTCCAGCGCGTGCCGGTCAGCGTCACCGCTCTGACCGCCGAGACCCTGACCTCGCGCAACCTCAACGATCTCACGCAGATCGCCCGTGCGGCGCCGACCCTCCAGGTCGGCATCGACAACACCTTTGCGGTGCGCGGAGTCGGCACGCTCGCCTTCGCCGGGACGATCGACAGCAGCGTCGCGCTTGCGATCGACGAAGTGAATCTCGGCCGTCCCTTGCTCAACAGCCCGCTGCTCAACGACCTCGCCCGGGTCGAGATTCTCAACGGCCCGCAGGGGCTCTTGTTCGGCAAGAACGCCTCGGCCGGCCTCGTCAACATCGTCACCGCCCGGCCGGTGATCGGCGAATATTCGAGCGCCGCCAATATCGAGCTGGACAGCCGAGCGACCCCGGGTTCCGATCGCAACGCGCCGGGCGTGATCGCCCGCGAGACAGTCAACATTCCGGTCTCGGCCAATTCGGCCCTCAGGATCTCGGGCCTATATTCCTATCAGGAGCCGGGCACGACCTATGTCGGCCACCCCAATGCGGGCACGCGCCACGATCTCAACGCGACCAGTTACTCGATCAAGGGCAAATATCTGATCGAACTGAGCCCGCAGCTCAGCTTCTACGCGATCGGCGACTATAACGAGAATCACGGCATCGCCGGCATTTTCGACAACACGTACAGTCGGATCGACCCCGCCAGCGTGAACATCGGTCCGCTTGCCCAGGACGGGATCAAGCCGGGCCCGCGCAACCTCCTGTTCGGCGGAGATGCGAGCCAGTTCCGCGACATCAAGACCGGCGGCGCCCAGGGCAAGCTCAGCTACACCCTTGGTTCCGGGATCGAGCTCAGCAATCTCTTCGCCTGGCGCTTCTACGATCAGGACCAGCAGCTCGACGCCGACTATCTGTCGCAGAACGGCCTCGACCGGAACGCCAGCCATTCCAATTACGATCAATATTCGAACGAGTTCAGGATCGCCTTGCCGTCGGGGAACCGCCTGAGCGGCCAGGCCGGACTCTATTATTTCAGGTCGACTTTGGACCTTGCGCGCCAGCTGGCCGGCAACAGCTATACGCCCGACTTCGTCGTGGCGGGCTATCCCTTCTGCGTCCACGCAGTCGCCGTGCCCGGCGCGTCCCCGCCGACCTGTTCGGTCAGCAATGTCTCGCAGATCGGCAGCGACGTGGCCTATCGCATGACCACCGAGAGCAAGGCGGCCTTCGGCCAGCTCACGTTCGACCTGACCAGCGGCCTGAAGCTGATCGCCGGCGGCCGCTACACCAACGACCGGATCCGCCTGAATCTCTCGCAGAACCAAGCCAATTATTTTAGCGCGCTGGCTGGGCCGCGGGGCGTGTTCGCCTCTCGCTACTCGAACGACGATCTCAGCTGGAAGGTCGGCGCGCAATATCAGGCGACACCGACCCTGATGGCCTACGGCTTCTACGGCCGCGGCTACAAGGGCCCGGGTTTCAACGATAATTTCCCGACCGCGACCGCGGACGTGGTGGTCCGCGAGGAGCATTCGAACACCGCCGAGCTGGGCGTGAAGTCGAGCTGGTTCGATCGCCGCCTGACCCTCAACCTGTCGGCCTTCCACACCAAGTTCGACAATTTCCAGGTCCAGTCGTTCAACCCGACCGCGGTGTCCTTCCAGGTCCAGAACGCCGCCAAGGTCATCTCGAAGGGGCTCGAGGCCAATATCATCGTCGCTCCGTTCCGCGGCCTGACCGTCAACGGCAGCGCGGCCTTGCTGTCTTCCAGGTTCGGCAGCTTCCCCGGCGCGCAATGCTATCCGACCCAGACGACTGGAGGCTGCTCGGCGACGGTCAATTTGTTCGACGCCGCCGGGCTGACCCTGCCGGTCTCCCCGAAATTCACCTCGTCGCTTCAGGCAACCTACGAATTCCCGACCGACGGCGAGGCGCGGCCGTTCGTCGAGGGCAATTGGTATCACCGCTCCACGATCCACTATGCGATCAACGAGGCGCCGGGCACTTTCTTTGGCCCGATCGACATTTTCGGCGCCAGCATCGGCGCTAGGATCGGCTCCAGCGTCCGGGTCTCTCTGTTCTGCAAGAATTGCACGAACAAGGTCTATCCCACTGCGATCGGGGTCGATTCCGGCGACGCCAATGCCCGCGATTCGCGGGGGCGGGCGACTCCCAAGCTGAGCTATGCGCAGCAATTCGGCCTGGACAGCGTCCGGACGATAGGGCTGAACCTCGGTTTCAAATTCTGAGACATCGGCCGCCGCGGCGCGGCAGGGGAGACGCATGAAGCAGCTTTGGCTCGGCGGGCTGGCATTCGCACTTGGCCTTTTAGGTGCGGCGCAGGCCGCCGCGCATCCGGGCGCGGCCCATTCAGCGGCGAAGGCGGCCCCGCGCGAAGTGATCGATCTCGCCGAAGGCTGGCGCTTCATCCAGGACGACTCGGTCCGCGGCGCCGAGGCTCCCGGCTTCCAGGACAGTGGCTGGGCGTCGGTCAGCGTGCCGCACACGTGGAACCGGGTCGGTTATTATCTCCCGCACCCCGATCAGCACATCAACCGCGCCGAAAC
>JAQGLD010000634.1 GCA_028293055.1 Alphaproteobacteria bacterium | reverse complement strand
GAGCGAAGAGTGAGCTGCGCGTGCTCGACCGCCGAATGAGCCTGTCGATCCTCGCGCTCAGCGCCTGCACGGCGAGCGCGCTTATGGTCTGCGTGCTGATCGCGATCCTGTTCGTCGGCGATCTCGCCGACGTGCCGCTGGCGCGGCCGATCGCCTTATTGTTCATCCTCGCGATGCTGCTGCTGATCGCGCGGCTGATCCTGTTCCTGTGGGAGGTGCGGCTGGCGATGCGCTCGATCCGGATCCGCCGCGATCAGTTCCCGCATTTGCGCAAGGACTGAGGTGCCAGTCAGCGCCGGCTGTGGCGGCGAGGCGCTGCGGAAAGGTAGAGCTGGAGCCTGCGCATCCAGGCGAGATAGAGCGTGCGAGCCATGATCAGTTCGCCTCCGGGGCGACCCAGCCGGCGACGATATAGAGCAGAACGGCGATCGGACCGAGCAGGAAAAGGCTCGCCACTGCGGCCAGCCTGACCAGAGTTACGTCGGCGTCGATCGACCGGGCGACGCCGGCGCACACGCCCATCAATTTGCCGTTGCTGCGATCGAGAGTGAAGGGAGTCATGGCATCAATCCTGTGCATAGGTTGGGCGGAGTGCCGGAACCGGCCGATCAGATGAACTGAGCGGCCGGGCCGACGGCGGCGGAAACGAACAGGGTAGCGGCGAACATGGCGCCGACGACCGAGAGAGCGAGCTGCTGCATCGAGCCGAGATTGAAAGTCATTTTGCGTCTCCTGAATTTGCGATCGGACGACCCGGCCGCATGCCAACAGTTGTGCAGAGCGCGTGCCAAATTTCAAAAACGGCTGAAATCTGCCACTTTTCCCTCAAGGATACACCGGGCGGATGTCCGCCGGTGAAACTCGCCCCACACAATTTGGGACTTTTGCCCAATATTTGGGGGGCGATTGCGAACAAGGATGTCCGGATTCGGACGCGGGACGGTAAGCGCGCCGTTAACCCTCTATGTTTGGACAGGACTGAGGTTTTCGGGCGTAAGGCGAACGCCCAGCCATCCGAGGTCCCATGTCGCGCCTGTCCTTCACCCTCTCAAAGGCGCTCTCGGGCGGCCGCCGCGCCAACGGCCGGCCGGGCTCGCGCGAGGAGGTTCTCGCCAGGCTACTCGCCAAGCGGGCGGCGGCGAAGAATGCGGGGCTGAAGGACCTCGAGGCGCAATTGCGCGAACAGATCGTCTGGTCGTTGCCGGTGCGCAGCCCGGAAGACGATGCTACAGGCGGCGAGGATGAAGACACTCTCGACCATAGGCTATGAGGGCAAGACCCTCGACGAATTCATCGGCGAGCTGAAGCAGGCGGGAGTCGAGATCGTCATCGACGTGCGCGCCGTCGCCGCTTCCCGCCGTCCCGGCTTCTCCAAGACCGCTCTGTCCAACGCGTTACGCGAGAATGGCATCGACTATCGCCATTATCGTCCGCTCGGCACGCCAGCAGCCGGCCGCGAGGCGGCGCGCAAGGGCCGGGTCGCCGAGATGCGCGAGATCTACGCGGTCCAGCTCGAAACGCCCGAGGCCGAGCTTGCAATGGCCCAGGCGCTCGGTGACGCAGGGGAGCGCCACGCCGCCTTGCTCTGCTACGAGCGCGAAGCGGCCGGCTGCCACCGCTCGATGCTGGTCGAGCGGATGCTGGAACGGGTGAAGTTCGCAGTGAAGGACATTTGAGAATGTCCGAGTCTCAACGCGGCCGCCGGTCGAGAAAAAGATAGGCCGGGTCGAATTCGGCTACCTTCTGCAGCTGCCCCCAGTCGTGGATCACGACCTCGCCGCCGCGATAGGTGGCAATGCCCGCGTCGCGCAGCCGTTTGAGCATACGGTTGACGTGGACCGAAGTCAGCCCGGTGGCGTCGGCAAGGTCGGTCTGGGTCAGCGGCAGCTTGTAGCAATTGTCATTGGCGAGCCCGACCAGGCCCAGACGGACATGCAGCTCGCACAGCAGGTGCGCGATTCGGGACAAGGCGGTCCTTCGCCCCACCGAAAGGATCTTCTCGCGATGGATGGCCGCGTCGAGCAATGTCGAGAACCACAGCAGGCGGGTGAGATGCGGGTTCTGTTCGGTGATCGCACGAATCGAATCGTGCGGCACCTGGACATAGGTCACGGGCGTGAGCGTCCCGACATTATGCTCGAGCCGCTTGAGCAGGAAGGAATGGAGATCGAGAAAGTCGCCGGGGACATGGAGCTCCATGATCTGGCGCTGGCCGTCGGCGAGATCGCGATATCGGCAGACCATACCGTCGATCAGCAGGGTGCAATGGCTCAGCGTCACGCCGGCCCGGACCAGCGTCTTGCAAGCGGCCGTGGACCGGGACTCGTCGAACACCGAGCGAAGCAACGCCTCCTCCTCGTCGCTGACCAGATCGCGCGCGCGAAGCTTCATCACCAGGCGATCGACGCCGGTCCCGCAAGGCGTATCAGCCATGGCAGACCCCGCTTTGCCTTGCCCCGGGGCCCCGCAACGGGGCCGCGCAGTGGTCGCGAGCCGGCGAAAGGAGAGCCTCAGCTGCCGACAATCGTGCCGCCATTGGGATGGAGGACCTGTCCCGACATGTAGCTGGAATCGTCGCAGGCGAGGAACAGGAAGCTCGGCGCGACCTCATTGGGCTGGCCGGGCCGGCCCATCGGCGTGTCCTCGCCGAACGTCTCCAGCTTTTCCTTCGACGCCCCGCCGAAGGGATTGAGCGGAGTCCAGATCGGGCCGGGCGCGACTGCGTTCACCCTTATCCCCTTTTCCACCAGATTCTCGGACAGCGAGCGGGTGAAGGCCGTGATCGCGCCCTTGGTCGAGGAATAATCGAGCAGCTCCTTCGAGCCCTGGTACATCGTCACCGAGGTGCAGTTGACGATCGCCGCACCCTTCTTGAGGTGCGGGCGCGCGGCCTGGGTCATGAAGAACATTCCGAAGATATTGGTCTGGAAGGTGCGCTTGAGTTGCTCCTCGCTGATGTCGGTGATTTCCGCGTCGGGATGCTGTTCGCCTGCATTGTTGACCAGGATGTCGAGGCCGCCGAGCTTTTCGACGGTCTCGGCGACCGCACGCTCGCAAAACGCCTTGTCGCCGACATCGCCGGCGATCGTGATCGCCTTGCGGCCTTCACCCTCGACGATCGACCTAGTCCTTGCGGCGTCATCATGCTCGCACAGATAGAGGATCGCGATGTCCGCGCCTTCGCGCGCAAAGAGCGCCGCGACCGCGCGGCCGATGTCGCTGTCGGCACCGCTGATCAGGGCGACCTTGCCGCTCAGCCGGCCCGAACCGGGGAATCGCGGTTCCCAGTCCGGCTTGGGCTCGAGCTCGCTCTCATGGCCGGGCAGATCGTCCTCGTGGATCATGTCGAGGGTTTCGGTATCGCTCATCGACTCACTCCTTGGCGGCGACTCCTGCGCCTTCCTCCTCGAACGCCTCGATCGCGGGTCGATCTTTCGTCGCCTCGGTCGGGCGAGTCTCAGGCGCGGTCGCCCCAGTGCCGGCGAGCAGATCGGGGCTCGCCACCTCGTCGCGCGGTCGGTCGGAATCTTGCGTTCGGCCGGTCACATCCTGTCCTTCCTCGAATGGCGTTCAGGAAGGAAAACCGCCATCTCCCGACGGCGGTTCCGAGTCGGCTTACTGCCTGGACGCAATCCGGGTCGGAACCGTCGCGACCCAGCCGGGCGCATCGGGAACCCGAACTTCGCCGGCCATGACCCGAAGCGATGCGGCCTGGCGGCCGTCGACGCATTGCGCGACGATCGTCGGGAAATCCGCGTCGCTATTGCCGAGCAAGGCACTTTCGGTGGCGGCCACGCACTCGGCGCGGCTTTGATAGTGCGTATCGAGCAGGCGCACCTGCTGGCACGGCGCGTCGCCTTCGCCGCAGCCCATGATCGCAATGAGGAATATGCCCGGTCCCATGGGGGTGCTCAACTCCTTGACTATCCAGCAGTTCCATTTGTTTCGTAAGCCCTGCTTGGTCGGCGGTGGCGGGCGCCCTATCTAGGACCGGATGCGTCTTCTCGAATCCAACGACGACGAGCGCCAGCCGGCCTGGCATGCGCTCCGCCGCTTCCTTCCCTTCCTGTGGCCGCCGGGAGAGCCGGCGCTGAAGGCGCGCGTGGTCGGGTCGCTTCTGCTCGTCCTGCTGTCGATCTGCATCACCACCTTGATCATGCCGCTGACCTACGGCGCCGCGGTCAACCGGATGACCCAGGGGACGACCGGGATCGCGTCGATCACCATCGCCCTGGTCTGCGCTTATGCCGGCGCCCGCTTCGGCGGAGTGCTGCTCGACAATCTGCGGAACGCGATCTTCGAGCGGGTCGGCCAGGACGCGGAGCGCAGGCTGGCGGAGACCACCTTCCGCCACCTCCACAAATTGTCGCTTCGATTCCACCTCGAGCGCCGCACCGGCGCCGTCACCAAGATCGTCGAGCGCGGCACCAAGAGCATCGACATGATGCTCTATTTCCTGCTCTTCAACATCGCTCCGACCATCATCCAGCTCGGCATCGTCATGGCCATGTTCTGGGTGAAGTTCGGCTTCGGGCTGGTCGTCGCCACCGCATTGATGGTCGTCGCCTATATCCGCTTCACCCGCCTGGTCACCGACTGGCGGACCCGGCTGAGGGTCGAGATGAACGACCTCGATACCGGAGCCGTGGCCCGCGCGGTCGACAGCCTGCTCAACTTCGAGACGGTCAAATATTTCAACGCCGAGGGCCGCGAGGCCGAGCGTTACGGCCGCGCGGTGCGCCGCTACGCCGATGCCGCGGTCAAGAACGAGACATCGCTCGCCTGGCTCAATATCGGCCAGTCGCTGATCACCAATGCGATGATGGCCGGGGCGATGGCCTTTACCGTCTGGGGCTGGTCGAAGGGCCGCTTCACCCCGGGCGATGTCGTCGTCGTCAATACCCTGCTCGCCCAATTGTTCAGGCCGCTCGACCTGCTCGGCATGGTCTATCGCACGATCCGCCAGGGCCTGATCGACATGGACGCGATGTTCGGCCTGCTCGACACCCCGACCGAGGTCAACGATGCCACGGGCGCGCCCGAGCTCGCAGTCGCCAGCGGCCGGATCCGCTTCGAAAATGTGCGGTTCGGCTACGAGCCCGAGCGCGAGATCCTCAAGGGGATCGACTTCGAGGTCGCGCCCGGGGCGACGCTCGCAGTGGTCGGCCCATCGGGCGCCGGCAAGTCGACCCTGTCCCGACTGCTCTTTCGCTTCTACGACCCGACCGGCGGCCGAATCCTGATCGACGGCCAGGACATCGCCTCCGTGACCCAGGCCAGCCTCAGGCGCGCGATTGGCATCGTCCCGCAGGATACGGTGCTGTTCAACGACACGATCGGCTACAATATCGGCTATGGCCGCGACGGCGCGGGCCAGGACGAGATCGAGGAAGCAGCGCGGGGCGCCGCGATCCACGATTTCATCATCAGCCTTCCCGAAGGCTACCAGGCCAAGGTCGGCGAGCGCGGCCTGAAGCTTTCGGGCGGCGAGAAGCAGAGGGTCGCGATCGCCCGCACCTTGCTCAAGGACCCGCCTATCCTCATCCTCGACGAGGCGACCAGCGCGCTCGACAGCCGAACCGAGGCTGCGATCCAGGAGACGCTGCAGGGCGTCGCTGCGCGCCGTACCTCGATCGTCATTGCCCACCGCCTCTCTACCATCGTCGACGCCGACCAGATATTGGTGCTCGATCAGGGCCGGGTTGCCGAACAGGGCAATCATGCGAGCTTGCTGCGCAGAAACGGGCTCTACGCAGAAATGTGGGAGCGCCAGCAGGCCGAGGCTGAGAACGAGCAGGCCGAAGCGGCGGAATGACGCCAGGGGAGAGAGACATGAGCGAGCTTCAGACGATCGAGCTGGACCGGATCGACGGCAGCAAGGCGCGGCTTGGCGACTATCGGGGCAAGGTGCTGCTGGTCGTCAATGTCGCCTCGAAATGCGGGCTGACTCCTCAATATGAGGGACTCGAGGCCCTTTACCGGCGCTATCGGGAACAGGGGCTGGTCGTGCTCGGTTTCCCGGCCAACGATTTTCGTGGGCAGGAGCCCGGCAGCGACTCCGAGATCGCCGAATTCTGCAAGCTGACCTACGATGTCGACTTCCCGATGTTCTCCAAGATCAAGGTCACCGGCCCCGACAAGCACCCGCTCTACGCCGCACTCATCGCGGCGCATCCGGATGCAGCCAGCGCCACTCGCGGAGCGATGCGCGAGCGGCTCCAGGGTCACGGCATCGAGCCAAACCCCGAGCCGGAGCTGCTGTGGAATTTCGAGAAATTCCTCATCGGCCGTGACGGCCGGGTGCTCGGCCGTTTCTCCCCCGACACCAATCCCGACGTTCCGCTCCTCGTCTCTGCGATCGAGGCTGCGTTGACCGCCTAGGCGCCGCCAAACCCTGTTCAGATACTTTTTTCGGAGTTGATTATGATTCGTCGCCCGACCGCTTTGCTGGCCGCCCTGCTCCTGACCAGCGCGCTCCCCGCCTTCGCCCAGGGCGCCGCGAGGCCGCGCTACGGCACATGGGGCGTCGCCGACGCGGACATGGACCGCGGCGTGAAGCCGGGCGACGATTTCTTCCGCTTCGCCGAGGGCAGCTGGCTCCGCGATGCTGCGATCAAGCCGGACAAGACCGGCGCAGGCTATAATTACGACCTGCCCGATGAAGTCGAGGTCGAGGTTCGCCAGCTCGTCGAATCCGCCGGCCAGGCGCCGTCCGATCCGGCGCTCCGCAGGATCGCGGATTTCTACAAGGCGTGGATGGACCAGAGCGGGATCGAGGCGCGCGGCCTCGCCCCGCTCAAGCCCTATCTCGGCCGGATCGCCGCGCTGAAGGACCGGCCCTCGCTCGTCCGGCTGATGGCCGAGCCCGGATTTGCTTCGCCTGTCGGTATCGGAATCGAGGCCGACGACAAGGACCCGACCCATTATACCCTCGCCGCCGGCCAGGCGCGTCTCGGCCTCCCCACCCGCGATTATTATCTGCTCGAGGGCGCCAAGTATGACGCGATCCGCAAGGCGTATCGCGACTATGTGATTCGAATCCAGACTCTCGCCGGGATCCCCGACGCCGCCGCCAAGGCCGACCGGATCATCGCGCTCGAGACCAGCGTGTCCAAGGACCAGTGGACTCCCGAGCGCCGTCGCGATCCGCAGGCGACCTACAATCCGATGAGCCGCGCCCAGCTCGCGGCGCTCGCCCCTCAGTTCGACTGGCAGGCAACGCTGACCCATCTCGGCGTCGGCGCGATGCCGACGGTGATCGTGCGCGAGCCAAGCGCTGTCGCGGCTGCCGGGAAAAGGCTTGAGGATGTGCCGCTTTCGACGTGGAAGGACTGGCTCACCTTCCGCTTCGTCAGCGATCACGCCCAATATCTGCCCAAGGCGTTCGACGATGCTCGCTTCGGCTTCTACAGCCACACGCTGAACGACGTTCCGAGCCAGGCCGAGCGGTGGAAGCGCGGCGTCCGGCTGCTCAACGCCAATCTCGGCGAGGCCGTCGGCGAAGTGTATGCCAAGCGGCATTGGACTCCCGAGGCAGCGCGCCAGATGAACGAGCTGATCGACGATCTGCGCGCTTCCTATGGCGACCTGATCGCCCGCGCTTCGTGGATGGACGAGCCGACCCGCAAGGAAGCGCTCACCAAGCTTGCCAGCTTCGACCCGCGGATCGGCCATCCGGTCAAATATATCGACTATTCGAGCCTTCGGGTGAGCCCGGTCGATCCGCTCGCCAACGACATGGCCTCCGACGATTTCGAGTGGAAGCTGCAGCTTGCCCGCGCGCCCAAGCCGGTCGATCGCGCCCTGTGGGACATGAACGTCCAGGAGGTGAACGCCTATTACAATCCGCTGATGAACCAGGTGACCTTCCCGGCCGCAATCCTCCAGCCGCCCTTCTTCGATCCGGCGGCGGATCCGGCCGTCAATTATGGCGAGACCGGAGCGACGATCGGCCACGAAATGGGCCACGGATTCGACGATGAGGGCCGTCAGTTCGACGCGACGGGGAAGCTGCGCGACTGGTGGACCAAGGAGTCCGCGGATCGCTACACCGCCCACGCCCAGCAGTTGGTCAAGCAGTTCGACGCCTACGAGCCGATCCCGGGCGTGCACATCAAGGGCCAGCTCACTCTCGGCGAGAATCTCGGCGACCTTGGCGGGCTCGAGGCGGCCTATGCCGCCTATCGCCGCTACGTCTCGCGCCACGGCGAGCCGCCGGTGATCGACGGCTATACCGGCGACCAGCGCTTCTTCATCGCCTACGCGCAAAGCTGGCAGGGCAAGAAACGCGAAGGCGCGGTGCGATCCCAATTGCTGTCCGACCCGCACAGCCCCGAGGAATATCGAGTCAACGGGATCGTCCGCAATCTCGACGCCTGGTATCGGGCGTTCGATGTGAAGCCCGGCGACAAGCTCTATCTGCCGCCCGAGCAGAGGGTCCATGTCTGGTTGAATTGAGCGAGACCCCCGGCTCCCGCACTGTCGTCACCCTGAACTTGGTTCAGGGTCCAGGTCTCCACCGCGCGAACGGTCTCCCGACTGGATGCTGAAACAAGTTCAGCATGACGATAGAGAGGCGATGACGACCGCACCGATACCGGCTACCGAAACCCGATGAACGACCCCCGCCAGATCCTCCACGACACGTTCGGCTTTGCGGCCTTTCGCGGGGTCCAGGAAAAAGTGGTCGATCGTGTCATGCGCGGCGAGCACACGCTTGCGGTGATGCCGACCGGGGCCGGCAAGTCGCTCTGCTACCAGGTGCCGGCGCTCGCCCGCGAAGGCACGGCCCTGGTCGTCTCTCCGCTGATCGCGTTGATGCACGACCAGATCAGGTCGGCCTCTGGATTTGGAATCGCTGCTGCTTCCCTGACCTCGGCCGACAGCGACCGCGACGAGGTCCTCGCCCGCTTCAAGGCCGGCGAGCTCGATTTGCTCTATGTCGCGCCCGAGCGCGCCAGCTCGAACGGTTTCCGAGAACTGATGGGCCGGGTAAAGCTGTCGCTGATCGCCATCGACGAGGCGCATTGCGTCTCCGAATGGGGACATGATTTCAGGCCCGATTACCGGCTGCTGCGGCCCTTGCTCGATCGCTTTCCGGAGGTTCCGCGGCTCGCCCTCACCGCGACCGAGGACCGCGAGTCCAGCGCCGACATCCTCGCCCAGCTCGGCATTCCGGACGACGGACTGGTCCTCGCCGGCTTCGACCGACCCAACATCCGCTAC
>JAQGLD010000633.1 GCA_028293055.1 Alphaproteobacteria bacterium | reverse complement strand
CAGCTGGGTGTTCCTCAGCCTCGGCGAGCCGCGGCGGATGCGCCCGCTCTTCGAATTGCTCGACCGCTGGGCCGATATCGACGGCGGCGATCCCTGGACCGTCGCCGACGCCGCCCGACTCGCCGCGGTGCGCGCCGACCGCGCCGCTGCGGCGGAGCGCTATTTCGCCGCCCGCGCCGAGGATTGGGACCGAATCCGGTCGCTCCATATCGCCGAGAGCCAGGTCGAGGCGGCGATCGCCCGGGCGCTCGGCGAGCAGCCGGTCGGGCGGCTGGTCGATATCGGCACTGGCACCGGCCGGATGATCGAATTGTTCGGCCGCGACGCGGTCCACGCGCTCGGCGTCGATCGCTCGCCCGAGATGCTGCGGCTTGCCCGGGTCAAGCTGGCCGAGGCACGGCTGGCCAATGCCGAGCTCCGCCAGGGCGACATGTATGCTTTGCCCTTGGCTTCGGCTTCGGCGGATACGGTGATCATCCACCAGGTGCTCCATTATGCCCAGCAGCCGGCGGCCGCGGTCGCCGAGGCGGCGCGGCTGCTTGCGCCGGGCGGGCGGATGCTGGTGATCGATTTCGCGCCGCACGAGCGCGAGGATTTGCGGATCAAGGATGCCCATGTCCGGCTCGGCTTCGGCGACGATGCGGTGGTCAAGTTCCTCGACTCGGCCGGCCTCGACGCGCGGGTCGTCGAGCATCTCGGCGGCGGCGAGCTGACCGTGACCATCTGGGCCGGAGAACGTCCCCAGCAGAAATTGAAGGTGGTCGCATGAGCGCCCTGATCGGCCATCGCCGCGAGCCCCTGTTCGCCGACGTCGCCGGCGATGTCGGGGTATCGTTCGAATTCTTCCCGCCGCGCACCGAGAAGATGGAGCAGACGCTCTGGGAGTCGGTGAAGACGCTCGAGCCGCTCCAGCCTCGCTTCGTCTCGGTGACCTACGGCGCCGGCGGCTCGACCCGCGAGCGCACCCACGCGACCGTCGCGAGAATCGCGCGCGAGACCAGCCTCGCTCCGGCAGCGCATCTGACCTGCGTCGAGGCGAGCCGCGGCGAGATAGACGATGTCGCGCGCGCTTATTGGGATGCCGGCATCCGCCACATCGTCGCCCTGCGCGGCGATCCGCCCGAGCCCGGCAAGCCGTTTGCGGCCCACCCCGACGGCTACGCCAATGCCGCTGAGCTCGTCGGCGGGCTCAAGCGCATCGCGCCGTTCGAGATCTCGGTCGCCTGCTACCCCGAATGCCATCCCGATTCGTTCAACAAGACTGCCGATCTCGACAATCTCAAGCGCAAGATCGACGCCGGGGCCGATCGCGCGATCAGCCAGTTCTTCTTCTCGCCCGATTGCTTCTTCCGGTTCCGCGACGATGCGGCGGCGGCTGGAATCGACGCCGAGCTGGTGCCCGGAATCCTGCCGGTCTCCAGCGTTGCCCAGACCCGCAAGTTCGCGGCTTCGTGCGGCGCCGGAATCCCGCCCTGGATGGACGCTTTGTTCGAAGGGCTGGACAATCTACCCGCCGCGCGCCAGCTCGTCGCGGCCACCGTCGCTGCGGAATTGTGCGGCCAGCTTTATGCCGGCGGCATCCGCCTCTTCCATTTCTACACATTGAACCGGGCCGAGCTCGCTTACGCGATCTGCCATCTGCTCGGGTTGCGGCCGAAGGATGTACCCAATGAATATCGCCGAACAGCTTGAGGCGGCGGCGGCCGAGCGAATCCTGGTCAAGGACGGCGCCTACGGCACGCAGATCCAGACCAGGAAACTGGTCGAGAGCGACTATCGCGGCGCGCTCGATCTGGCTCGCGACCAGAAGGGCAATAACGACCTTCTCAACCTCACCCGCCCCGATCTGGTGCGCGACATCGCCCAGAGCTTCGCCGATGCCGGCGCCGACATCCTCGCGACCAACAGCTTCAACGCGACCCGGATCAGCCAGGCCGATTACGGCGCGGAACCGTTGGTGCGCGAGATCAACATCGCAGCCGCCCGGATCATCGCCGATGTCGCCGATCGTGCGGCGCAAAAAGACGGTCGCAAAAGGTTCGTCGCCGGAGCGCTCGGCCCGACCAACAAGACCTTGTCGCTGTCACCCAATGTCAACGATCCGGGCTATCGCGAGATCGACTTCGACACCCTCTCCGACGTCTATGTCGAGCAGATCGAGGGGCTGGTCGAAGGCGGCGCCGAGATCGTGCTGATCGAGACGGTGTTCGACACGCTCAACGCCAAGGCCGCGATCCACGCCGCCCGCCGCGTGGACCGGGCGCTGCCGATCATGCTGTCGATGACGATCACCGATTTGTCGGGACGCAATCTCTCGGGTCATTCGATCGAGGCCTTCTGGGCCTCGGTCCGCCACGCCCGGCCGCTGTCGATCGGACTCAACTGCTCGTTCGGCGCTGCCCAGCTGCGCGCCCATGTCGCCGCGCTTTCCGCGATCGCGGATACTTTGATCATGGCCTATCCCAATGCCGGACTGCCCAACGATCTCGGTGAATATGACGAGGGGCCGGAATCGACGGCGGCGCAGGTGCGCGAATGGTGCGAGCAGGGCATCGTCAACATCGTCGGCGGCTGCTGCGGCACCACTCCCGCGCATATCGCGGCGATCGCCAGGACGGTGGCGGACTATCCGCCGCGCCGAGTCGCGGAGCCGCCGCGCTGGACCCGATTATCCGGCATCGAGCCGATGGTGATCGCCGCCTGACATGACCACTCTTCCCAGCGGCAGCTTCGTCAATATCGGCGAGCGCACCAATGTCACCGGATCCGCCCGG
>JAQGLD010000619.1 GCA_028293055.1 Alphaproteobacteria bacterium | reverse complement strand
CGCGGATCAGACCCTGGCGCTCGCCGATCCGCTCGAGCGCCTGTGAGCGCTGCGGGGTCAGTCGCTCCGGGACGAGGCCGGTGGCGCGATATTCGGTGACGGTGCGGCCGCGCTCGAGCGCGCTGGTCGAGGCGAGCGACATGCGGAGCACCGAGGCCAGGGGCGCGAGATAATAATCGGCGGTCCACTCGATCAGGCGTCGCAGCGGCTGCGCGAGCGGCGGGATCTCATAAGCGTGGAGCAGAGGCCGCAGGCGGTTGTCGCCGACCTCCTCGGTCTGCAGCCGCTCCGGCTCCCAGACCACGCCGAGCATCTGGCGCGGGCCGAGCGGGGCGACGACGATCGAGCCCGGCTCGACCGCCATGCCGTGCGGCACGCGATAGTCGAGCGGGCCGAGAGCGGCGTTCATGACGATGACGCGGGCGCGGGAACTGGACATGCCGGGGTCATATCGTCGCTCGAGCGTCGCGCGGGAAGGGGGCAGTGAGCTGCTCGCCGGCCTGGCTCTCGACCGGGATGCATTTCGGTCTCGCAACGGCTAAATTCGAGCGAGGGGGCCTGGCCCGGATTCGAGCCGGGCGCTCCCCGCGGGGAGACGATGATGGATGAAGCCCAGCACCGGCTCGACGGGTTCATCGACAAGTTCACGCCAGAGGTCGCGGCGCTGACCCGCGCGTTGATGGAAAGGATGAAGGCGCGCATTCCGGGTGCGGTCATTCCGGTCTACGACAATTACAACGCGCTCGCGATCGGCTTCGGGCCAAGCGACAGGGTCAAGGACGTGGTCCTGTCGCTCGCCGTGATGCCACGCTGGGTGACGCTCTGTTTCATGTGGGGCGTGCGCCTCTCGGATCCGGACGGGATGCTCAAGGGCGAGGGCAGCCAGATCCGCCATGTCCGGTTGATGACCGCCGAAGCGCTGGACGATCCGCGGATCGATGGGCTGATCGCCCAGGCGCTCGCCAATGCGGATCGGAAGATCGACCCGTCCGATCCGTATCGCCTGGTGATCAAGTCGGTATCGGCGAAACAGCGAGCGCGAAGGCCGGGGGGTTGAGGCGGCATTTCTCGCGGCGCAGCCGCGGGCCCGAGGTCGACGAGGCGAGACCGGAGCCGAATGACGCCATTGGCCCGTCAGCCGGCTCCGCTGACTGAAAATCGCCCTAGGCCATCGGCGGGGCGAGCGGACGGGCCGGATGGGTCAACGCCTTTGCGGCATCGGTCCCGCGCTCTTCCACCGTCCGAAAGACGATCCACGCCAGCGGGTAGGAAATGCCGAGCACCGCGACGACGAGCGCCGATTGGCCGGCCCACAGCGGCGCGCCGATCGAGCGGGCGAAGGAGAGGAGCGGCGCCCCGATCGTAAAAATCACGATCGTGTGGAACAGATAGAGCGAATAGCTGGTCACTGCGAGCAGCTTGACGGCCCTGCTGCGAACCCCCCGTTCCGCCCAGTCCGGAAGGCCGCGCCACCATGCCCAGGCGGCACAGCCGATCAGCCCGAAGAGGAACAGGCCGGAGACACCGTACCAGCGGCAGGCCGCGACCAGGATCGCCGCGCCCAGCGCGAGCAGGGCCAGGCTGTGGCGCCGGCCGGCCTCGTAGAGCAGGGCGCCGACGAGGAATTTCGGCAGGTTGAACAGGATCAGCGACGGCTCGTCGAACGCGGGAAGCGATCCTCTCTCCACCCCGGCCATATACTGGCGCGTGAAGACGAGACAGGCCAAGGCGAGCACAGCGCAGGTGAAAGCGAAATGGCGGCGCGCAAGCAGATAGAGAGCCGGGAAGATCGCGTAGAATTGCATCTCGAGCGACAGGCTCCAGTCCGGCAGCCCGTCGGAGAAGGACAGGTCGGGAAACAGCCCGAACAGGAAGGTGATGTGGAGCGCGAGGCTGCGCAGGCCGAGCGACTGAAATTGCGGGCCGTAGACATGGTCGTTTGCCCATTTGCCTGGATTCATGGCCTGAAGCTGCGCGATCCCGGGGCCGACCAGCGGCCAGGCGGAGACGATGAGGATCAGCGCCACATAATAAGCAGGCGCGATGCGAAGGAAGCGGCGAATGTAGAAGGAACGCCAGGTCGACCAGCGACCCGGAGGCTCGCGATCGGTCGCCTTGTCGATCGTGTAGAACATTAGGAAGCCGGACACGACCATGAACAGGTCGACCGCCTTCTTCGGCTCGAGCATGTCCGGAATCGCGTTGCCGCCCCACATCACTGCGTGGGCGGTTGCGACCCAGAGAGCGGCCACGCCTCGGGTCAGGTCCAGGAACGCCGTGCTCGGCGCCCTAGACGATGTCGATACGCTCATGATGGCGAGGCCTTCGGCGCTGGCGCCGCCGTACGAGGATCCATCCGGCAAGCATGACGATTCCCGCGGCGATGATGGCGTAGGCGATAATGTGCTCGGCCGTCATACGCGTGCTCCGGAGACCCTGTGCGCTCATCCACGTATCCCACTTTGTTTGCAAGCTCTTGCCGACCGCCCGGGAAACCGCGCCTCTCCGCGATTCTCGAAGGCGAATGCGCGGCTTCCTCTTCGATCGTTCGAGCCGGCGGTTCAGCAAGCCGGCAAAGCGGCGTCCGCGAACGCGCGGCGGCTGAGCCGTGGCAGCAGCCAGGCCTGGGCGGCGGCGCGCGCGAGCAGGAACAATGTGAAGGCGAGCCACAGGCCGTGATTGCCGAAAGGCGCAAGCGCGAGCAGCAGGACCATATAGAGGAAGGATGCCGCGACCATGCTGAGCATCAGCCCGCGAGTCCAGGTCGCGCCGATGAAGATGCCGTCGAATATGTAGGAGGTCACTCCGGCGATCGGCAGCAGGATTGCCCAGGGGCTGTATCTCAGGATCGTCGCGACCACCGCCGGGCTGGTGCTGAAGCTTGCCGCGAAGCGATCTCCGGCGATCGCATAGATCGCGCTGATCAACGCCCCGCCGAACAGTCCCCAGAGCAGCAGCGCTCGCACCAGGCGGCCGAAGCGGGCGCGGTCTCCGGCCCCGATTGCTTCGCCGCACAGCACCTGCGCGGCGCTTTCGAAGCCGTCGAGGATCAGCGCCGAGAGCATGAAGAGCTGATAGAGGACGCCGTTCGCCGCAAGCACGAGCGGGCCCTGGTGGGCTCCGGCGCGGGTCAGGGCGAGGATCGACGCGGTCAGCAGCAGGGTGCGCAGGAACAGGTCGCGGTTGAGCCGGAACAGGGCGCCAAGCGCCGCCCGGCTCCACGTCGCCCGCCGTGCAGCGAGACGGAATGCGGCCGAGGCCGGGTGCTGGGCGGCGACCAGCAGGGCCAGCGCCAGGGTCTTGGCGGCCTCCGAGCTGAAAGTAGCCGTCGCGACTCCGGCCACCCCCCAGCCGAAGCCGAGCACGAACAGACTATCGAGGGCGATATGGAGCAGATTGGATCCGACCTCGACGGCCAGCACCGAGCGCACGCGGCGCCGTCCGACCATCCAGCCGGTGAGCACCGCGTTGAGCAGCCAGAGCGGCCCGCTCCAGTAGCGGATGCCGATATAGATCGAGGCCTCCGCGGCGACCCGGCCGCGGGCATAGAGCAGGTCGAGGCCCAGGGGCGCGAGGACCGGCTTGAGCGCGAGCAGCGCCAGGCCGATCAACAGGGCAGCGCCGATCGCCCGTGCCAGAGTCTCCGCCTGGACCGGCTCATCGCCGCGCCCGGCGGCCTGGGCGGTCAGTGCGATGGTTCCGCTGCGCAGGAAGTTGAAGACAACGAGCAGCCCCATCATGAACTTGGCGCCGATCTCGACTCCGCCCTGCGCCGCCGGGTCGCCGAGCCGGCCGATCACCCACAAATCGGCAAGTCCGAACAAGGCGGTCGCGACATTGGTCAGCATCGAGGGCAAGGCGATCGCCCAGATCGCGCGATGGAGGCTCCAGTCCCTGTTCACTGTCTGACTCGCCCCCGTAGTCGCCCGTCGATAGAAGGGCGCGAATCCATCCTGACCAGCCAGCCCGAGCGGGGACTCGGACTGGCTGGTTCAGACTTTGTTGTCGCATCGTTATTGCCGATAACCGGTACCCACTTATCGGCACGATGCTCTAGCCGGGAATGAAGCAAATGAAGTTCTTCGTCGACACCGCCGACACCGCCGAGATACGCGACCTTGCCGAGACGGGCCTGCTCGACGGAGTCACCACCAATCCGAGCCTGATCCACAAGGCCGGCCGCAACTTCCTCGAGGTGGTCGAGGAGATTGCCGGGATCGTTCCGGGACCGGTCTCCGCCGAGGTCGTCGCGCTCGATCATGCCGGAATGATGCGCGAGGCGGAGATATTGCGCCGGATCGCCGACAATATCGCGGTCAAGGTGCCGCTCACCATCGACGGGCTCAAGACCTGCAAGGCGCTGACCGCGGACGGGACGATGGTCAATGTCACGCTCTGCTTCACTGCCAACCAGGCGCTGCTCGCCGCCAAGGCCGGAGCGACCTTCATCTCGCCCTTCGTCGGCCGCCACGACGATATCGGCTTCGACGGGATGCAGATCATTTCCGAAATCCGCCAGATCTACGACAATTACGATTTCCGCACCGAGATCCTCGTCGCCTCGGTCCGTCACCCGATCCATGTCCTCGAAGCCGCCAAGATCGGCGCCGACGTGATGACCGCCCCGCCGGCGGTGATCCGCCAATTGTTCAACCACCCGCTCACCGAGCGCGGGCTGGAGACCTTTCTCGCCGACTGGCAGAAGACGGGGCAGACGATCGGGTAGGGTTGCGGCATCGTCTCCCGCACCGACCTGACGGCGCCCCCCGAACCAAATTCTGCATCGCTTCTTAACCTTATCCGGTTTAGTCTCCGCTCGATGGGAACGGTGATCAATTTCGAGGACAGGGCCGTTGCCCGGCTGCAGGCGCGGGTGGCCGCGGCCGAGGAGGCCAATCAGGACCTGATCGCCTTTGCCCGTGGCCATTCCGGCGCGGTCGCCTCGATTCACGAAGCGGTGATCGCTGCGGTCGAGGCCGAGGGGTTCGACCATCTCATCCACATCGTCACCCAGGAATGGCCGCAGATACTCGGCCTCGACGCGGTCGCGGTCGCCCTGTTCGTCGGCGACAAGGGCATTCGCGCCGACGCCTCCGGGCTGCAATTCGTCAATCCGCGGGTGATCGAGCGTTCGATCGACGGCATAGACGGAGTGGTGCTTCGCTCGGCCCGCCGCGGCCATCCCCTGTTCGGTCCCGCCTGCAGCCTGATCCGCGCCGAGGCGCTGGTTCGGCTCGAAAGCGATCCGCCGCTGCCGAGCGGCCTGCTCGCGCTCGGCCAGCGCGCCGCGCAGGGCTTCGAGACCCGCCACGGCTCGGAACTGCTCGTCTTCCTCGGTCGGGTTCTCACCCGCTGCATGGGCCGGTGGCTGATATCCTGATCGAAGGGCCGGGCCACCCGGCGCGCGAGATCGTTCGCGCCTGGGACCGTCATTTGAGCCGCGACCGCCGCCGCTCCCCCCACACCGTGCGAGCCTATCTCGCTACCGCGCACCGGCTGATCGACTTCCTTGCCGAGCATCTCGGCGGCGCGGTCGACGGCAAGGCGCTGGGCGGGCTCAGCGCTGCAGATTTGCGCGCCTATCTCGCGCGACGGCGGGCCGAGGGGCTGGGCAACAGCTCGGCCTCTCGCGAGCTTTCCGCGGTGCGCGGATTCATCGGCTTCGCGATCGGCGAGACGGGCGGGGAGGGCGGCATGCCGCGTCTCAAGGGGCCGCGACGGCCGCGCAGCGTGCCGCGGCCAATCTCACCGGACGAAGCGGTCTCGCTCGCCGAGGAGGTCGGCGAGGATGCAAGCGCGCCATGGATCGCGGCGCGCGACCAGGCGGTGCTGCTTTTGCTCTATGGCTCCGGGCTGCGGGTCGCGGAGGCGCTCGGACTCACCGGGGCCGCCCTGCCATTGGGCGAGGCTCTGGTCGTCACCGGCAAGAGGTCGAAGACAAGGGTCGTGCCGCTGCTCGCGCCCGTGCGCGAGGCGATCCTGTCCTATCTCTCCCTCTCGCCCTGGAGTGTCTCGAAGGACGAGCCCCTGTTCCGTGGCGCGCGCGGCGGACCCCTCAACGGCGAGCTGATCCGGCGTGTGGTGCGCAAGGCGCGGGTGCGGCTCGGCCTTTCCGAGCGCACCACCCCGCACGCGCTTCGTCACAGTTTCGCCACCCATCTCCTCGGCCGCGGCGCCGACCTTCGCTCGCTGCAGGAGCTGCTTGGCCATGCCAGCCTGTCCTCGACCCAGATCTACACCGCGGTCGATACGGCGCACCTGATGGATGTCTATCGCAATGCCCATCCGCGGGCTTGAGCTCCCGCCTCATATTCCACGGCGAAGGCCGGGGTCCAGGCCGACCCAGAACTCGGCCCCGGCCTTCGCCGGGGAACTCGGCAGCTAAGCCCCCACCTTCGCCTCGATCGAATCCCAGATCAGGCCCGGAGTGTCGGTGCCGTTGAACGCGTCGATCGAAACGATGCCGGTCGGCGAGGTCACATTGATCTCG
>JAQGLD010000601.1 GCA_028293055.1 Alphaproteobacteria bacterium | reverse complement strand
CTCGAGGATGCCGGGCTGAAGGCCCAGGCGCGCGCGCCGATGACTCCGGTCGCCAAGCTCGTCTTCGGGGCCGATTACGACAAGGCGCGCCTCACCGAGTTCGCCGCCGCCCTGAGCTGGGCGCGGCGCGAGAATGTGCCGACCGGCGGCTTCCAGGACCTGGTCGAAAGCGCCGAGGGCGGCCTAAAGGGACTGGTCGCTGCGGAGCGCCAAGCGCGTCGCCCGACGCCCCGGCCCGACACGACCGAAGCCGCGCGCGAGATGTTGCGCGACGTGGCGCCGACCGCCTTCGTCGACATCGACAGCGGCGGCGAGGAGTTCGTCCTGCTCGTCGGGCGCCGCGCTTATGGCGGCCGAATCGCGATCGTCGGCCCCGCAATCGCCGACAAGGCGCTGGTCGAAAAGGCGCTCAGGAAAGCGGCGGCCTGAGGAGCGCGCAGGCGTCCGAAAATGGACGCCGTCACTCCCGCGCAAGGGAATCCAGCTTCTTCCCAACTCCGCACAACGCCTGGATTGCCGCCTTCGCGGGAATGACGTGGACGCAAACGGGCCATTCGACGCATCCCGTCAGGGTCGCTTTTCGACAAACCGCATCCTCGCTTCTACGAACGACCTGTCCGCAATCGGACAGCGGCGATGAAGGCGCTATGAGGGTCGAATGACCGACGTCCGCAGTACCGGCCTGTTCGCGCGTTTTCCCGACTTGCCGATCGCGGCGGCGTCGATCGGCGGCTTCTGGCTCTTCTATTTTGCGACCGCCTTGGTCAGGGCGGTGATGATCGAGGGCGATTTCTCGACGATCGGCCAGCGCGCCGTCGCCTGCCTGGTGGGCATCCTGCTCACCTTCCTGGTCTGGATCGTGCTTCGACGGGCGGCCGCGGAGAGCCTGACGATCAAGGCGATCGCGGCTGCAATCGCCTGCATTCCGGCTGCGGCCATCTTCGCGACGTTCAACCTCGCATTCTTCCTCTATCTCCCGCTCGCCACCGAGACCCTGCGCGAGCAGGGCGCGCATGGCGAACTGGTCGTCCGCTCGCCGGCCGGCGAGCTCAGGATCGAACGCAAGGGCGCGACTCCGGTCGTCGTCCAGATGCCGGGAACCAGCGAGATCTTGCGCAAGGAAGCGCCGCGGATGATCGGCGAGGCCTTCGTCACCTGGTATTTCTTCTTCGCCGCCTGGGCGAGCTTCTACATCGCCCTGAGCTCGGTGGCTCAGCTCCGCGCCGCGGAGCGCCGGGCGTCGCGGGCCGAACGCGAGGCGCAGTCCGCGCAGATCCGGGCGTTGCGCTATCAGGTCAATCCGCACTTCCTGTTCAACACCTTGAACTCGCTCTCGTCGCTGGTGATGTCGCGCCGGCCGGAGGAAGCCGAGCGGATGATCGTCAACCTCTCCACCTTCTTCCGCTCGACCCTGACGATCGATCCGACCGGCGATGTGACCCTTGCCGAGGAGATCGGCTCGCAGCGCCTCTATCTCGACATCGAGAAGGTGCGATTCCCGCATCGCCTGCATGTCGACGCGCAGATCCCCAACGGGCTCGGCAAGGCGCGGGTGCCGCCCTTGATCCTGCAGCCGATCGTCGAGAATGCGATCAAGCATGGAGTCGCCCGGACCGGCGAAGCGGTGAACCTTTCGATCCGCGCCCACGAAGAGGGCGGGCAGCTGGTCGTGGTGGTCGAGAACGACCGCGGCCCGGAGTTCGACGAGGAGCGCAGCCGGCGCGGTACCGGGGTCGGGCTCGCCAATGTCTGCGAGCGGCTCGCAGCCCGCTTCGGCGACGCCGCCGAATGCGAAGCCGGGCCGCTGCCCGACGGCGGCTATCGAGTCACGCTCACCATGCCCCTGGAGGAAGATGCCTGAACCGATAAGCTTCCTCGTCGTCGACGACGAGCCGCTCGCTGTGGAGCGGCTGCAGCTGCTGCTCGCTCGGATGGAGAATGTGTCGATGGCCGGAACCGCCTCGGACGGCGACGCGGCGCTCCGCCTGGTCGAGGCGCTGTCTCCCGACGCGGTGCTGCTCGACATTGCGATGCCGGGGCTCGACGGGATCGACGTGGCTCGCGCGCTCGCCAAGGTTGGGAAGCCGCCGGTCGTCGTCTTCGTCACCGCTTTCGACACGTTCGCCGTGGCAGCCTTCGATGTCGAGGCGGTCGATTATGTGATGAAACCGGTCGCCGCGGAGCGGCTCGCCCGGGCGGTCGAGCGCGCGCGAGAGCGGATCGCGACCCGCGGCGACACCGTCCCGCCCAAAAGCGGCGGTCATCTCGAAGAATTCTGGGTGTCAGAGGCGCGCGGCCTGGTGCGGCTGGCGGCGCAGGATGTCGACCGGGTAAGCGCGGAACGCGATTATATGCGGCTGCATGTCGGCCGCCGCTCGTGGCTGATCAACCATACGATCGGCCGGCTCGAGGAGGAGCTCGATCCGGCCCTGTTCGTCAGGCTCCATCGCTCCGCGATCGTCCGGCGCGATTTCATCGGCGGCTTCCGCCGCGACGAGACCGGGCGCTGGTATGCCAGGCTCACCGACGGCGAGGAGCAGAAGGTCGGCCGGCTCTATCTCGACAATGCCAAGGGGCTCGCCGGCAGAAAGACGAGCCCCAAGGTCTGATCTTTTGAAGCCGGCGTCAGCGGCGAAGCGCGACCTCGGTGCGGCCGCCGACGACCGAGCGGGTCAAGGCGGCGACTTCGGTGCGTGCCCCGGTCAGCGCGTGGGCGCGGCATTCGGCATCGTCGCGGAGCACCTGAATGTCGCGGATCCCGGAACCGGAGTCGCACACCGATCGCGCTGCGGACTTGAGGCGGGTGTCGAGCCGCTTCATGTCCTTCGCGTTGCCGAGATCGAGATCGCCGACACGCACGAGGACGCTTGCGGTGTCGAGGGCCTGTGCTTGTGCCGAGCCGCCGGCCGCGACCGAAAGGACCGCAAGACTTGCTGCTGCGACGGCGAAGAACGGACGGGCGAACATTTCGATTTCCTCTACTGGAGCCTGGGTGCGACGCGGGCTCCGTGCCCTGGGGATGAAGCAGGGTCGGTGTCCCGCGCCGCTGAGTCCTGGCTAGGGGAGGGGAGGCGCGGGCGCTCCATCTGTTCGACACGGCGGCGAAACGGCTCTGCGAAACGTGCCTGTCGGCGACGAACCGCATCCCGCCGCCGACGAATCTGCGAATGTCCCCGGCGGTGTCCCGGCAAAACCGGGATGACGTGGCTCGTTGAGATCCCGGCCTGCGCCGGGATGCCGGGGGCTCAGTAGAGACCCACCACGCCTTGCATCGCGTCGAAGATCGCCCGGGTGCGGTATCCGGTGCCGGCCTTGACCACCAGAGGCATGCGGTCGAGGGCGGCCGGATCGAGTCCGGGGTCGCCGTCGATCAGGATCAGGTCCGCGCGCTTGCCGATCTCGACCGAGCCGATCTCGCGATCTCGGCCCAGATAGACCGCGCCGTTCAGCGTCGCGATCCGCAAGGCCTGCGCGAAGGGAAATCCGCCCTCTACCAGCAGCTGGACCTGTCGCCGGCCGGACCAGCCCGGGACGACGCCGCCATAACCGGTCGGATCGGTGCCGGCGAGCAGCAGCCCGCCCATCGCGACGAAGCGCCGCTCCATCCGCATCAGCCTCGGGAGGAATTGGGCCCAGGCCCTGCCGCGCGGGCTGGCCTGCATCGCCGCCCAGCGAGACTCATAGGCCTGGCGGAGCTGTGGCGAGAGCAGGGCGCGCGCCGCTTCGGGCGCTTCCGGCCGTCCCGCGGCGAACGTCTCGAAGACGGTAAGGGTCGAGGTGAGAGCGACCTTGCGCGCGATCAGGGTGCGGATCAGATCGCCGATTTCCGGCCCGTCCGGGTCGAGCGCAGCCAGCGACGCGAGCGTGTCCGCCGAAGACGGGCATTGATCCGGTTGCTTGGACTTCACGAAGTCGGTGGCCACTGCGAAACTGTGCTCGAGATTGTCGATGCCCATCGCCGCAGCTTCGCGATAGCTGACCGAGCAGAGATGGCCGGTGAGCTTCAGGCCGCGCCGGTGAGCCGCCTCGATCGCCGCCTTGAGCTCGTCGCGAGTGATATAATTATAGGCCTTGAAGGATGTCGCTCCGGCGCCTGCCCAATAATCGACGGTGCGCGCGGCATCGGCCGCATCCTTGAGCCGCACCATCTTGGCGGTGAGCAGGTGTGGCCCCTCGAGATAGGGCCCGGTCGCGTCCATGTCCGGCCCCGGCTGTTCGCCGGCGGCGATCGCCCGCGCGGTCTCGATGTCGCCATAGGGCGCCAGGCTTCCGCCGGTGCGCAGGGTCGTCGTGCCCCCGGCCAAATAAAGGCGCGAGAAGCTGTAGGGATATTCGCCATATTCGCCCGGCCTGGGCGAGGGATAGAACATATGCTCGTGGACCATGACGAAGCCGGGCAGCAGGCTCTTGCCGGTTCCGTCGATCACGGGGACGCCGGCGGGGGCCGTCACCGCGCCGATCGCCGCGATCCGGCCGTTCCTGACCAGCACCGAGACATTTCGCCGCGGAGCGGCCCCGGTGCCGTCATAGAGAATGATGTTCGTAAAGAAGAGGTTGGGCCCGGGATAGGCGACGAAGCTGGTGTCCCCGCTCGGCGACGGCGGGGGTGCGGGCGGGGCGGCGCCGAGCAGCAGGGCGATTGCGAGCAGCTTCATCATCGGCGCCTCCATAGCATTCCTCCCCCCTTGTGGGGGAGGTGGCAGCGCGTAGCGCTGACGAAGGGCGGTGCGCCGAATTGCGCCGCGCGCGGCTAAGCCGCGCACCCCCACCTCAGTCCTCCCCACAAGGGGGAGGAAGGAATTGCCCCGCGCTTCGCGCGGACGTCCGGGTCGAAACCTGTCCGGTTTCGCCCTCGCTCTTATGGCCCGATATCGTCGACCTTCTTGACGACATGGTGCCGGATAGCCCCATTGCCGAGGCCGAGCGCGGCGGCGAGCTTGTCGTCGAGGCCGTAGGGATCGGGGCGGAAGACGATGCGGCCCCCGTCGAGATAGGCGCTGTGGTACATCAGCCGGACCGGAATCCTGGTCTTGAGCGAGACATCGCCTTCCTTGCCGGTGGCCAGCGCCTTGTTGAACGGGTCCAGCAGACCCTGGTCGTTGGCGATCAGCCGGGCGAAGCCGATCGCATCCTGGACCCGGATGCAGCCGTGGCTGGAATGGCGCTCCTCGCTCGCGAACAGGGCTTTTGCGGGCGTGTCGTGGAGATAGATGGACTGATCGTTGAGCATGTCGAACTTGACCTGGCCGAGCGAGTTGGTCGGGCCCGGCTCCTGCACCAGGCGGCCGTTCTTCTCGACGATATGCTGGGCCTTGAGATAGGCCGCGCCCTTGGGCCTGAGCTCCTTCTGCTCGATCGATTCCGGCACCGTCCAGTCGGGATTGGCGACCAGGCGGGTGATCGGCGAGCCGAGCTCGGGAGTCTCCCAGCCGGGCTGGCCGACCACCACCCGCGCCTGGTGGGCAAGCTGGCCGTCGCGCCAGTAGCGCAGGAACGTAGCCGCCGTGTTCACATCGATCCGGGTCTGCGGCGGCGCTCGGTCGAGCCAGCGCCTGCGCTCGAGATTGACCGCGAGGATCCGCGCGCGCTCCGCGGCGCCGTTGTTGAGCGCCTCGATCGTCGAGACGCCGATCACGCCATCGGGCTTGATTCCGTAATCGGCCTGGAGCTTGCGGACCGCCCCGGCGATCTCGCCGCCATAGGCGGTCGATGCGGCGGCCGACTGGGCCGGTTGCTGCGCGGAAGCCTGCCCTGCTGGCGCCGCCGGCAGATAGCCTCCGGTCCGAAGCGCAGCGACGATTTGCGGAATACGGCTGTCCTTGTGACCCGGATCGATCTTGCCGCCCGGGGCGATGGGCGTCGGATGATCGTGCGGCGCGCGCGCCATGTAGCGGAGATATTCGGCGGACAGCGCCTGATATTCGGGGTCGGAAGGCGCGAGGCTGGCCAGCCATTTCGGCACCGCGCCTGCCTGGAGCGCTTCGGATAGGCCCGCATTCAGGTCGATGCGCGGCTTGGGCACGGTATAGACGTCGAACAATTTGTCGGGCTGGACCATCCCGAAGGCGAGGGCGTGCGCGTAGTTGAGCGCCGCCTTGGTGCGGTTCGCCTCGCGCTCCTCCGGGCTGGCGCCCGCGCGGGCGTCCTTGAGAAAGCTTGCCGGGTTGATCGCGTGCCGCGGCGCGTCTGCGATCGCCGCCTCGAGCGCCTTGGCCTGCTTGTCGTCCCACGCCGCGGCCCAGCCGCGCGCCTCGTAGAAGCGCTTGCTCGCCGGGTCCGAAACCGCCGCCTGCAGCTTGTTGATGTCGAGCTGTACGGCGGGTGCGGTGCTTCCCCCATTGCCTGCGCCACCGCTCCCGCCGCCGCCGTTGCCCTGTGTCTTGACCTGGCACCCGCCGACCACGAGCGCAGCGAGTGAAACGCATACCAACAATCGACGCATCGACGACCCGATCTAAAAGGTTGAGTCGGCTGAACGATTGCGCGCGCGTTACGATCCGGCAGCATTTGGAAGTCCTTGCTTCATGTCCGTGGGCCCCTCCGTGCCAGAGCGGGACAGCCGGAAATGGGGGGGCGCATCGGCCGCCTGGCCGGGTTATCGAAGGATGGCGCGCAATCCAGCAGCCGGGAAATCATTGGTGTTTTTCATCAAGTCGTTGAAGAAACAGGCTTTCTCAATCTCGCCGGACTTGCGCTGGCGCGACCTTGGCTGCTTGCTGCTGCTCGTTGGTACCGCTTCCTGCGTGCCGGTCGCCTCCGCGAGCGAAAGCGTGCGGCCGAATCTCGGCGCTGCTCTTCTTTCTCGTGTCGCCGCCGATCCCCAGGCCGCGCCGCTCGCCGGCACGCCCCCGGCCGCCCCGGAGCCGCTGGCGCTGGAATCCGTCTCCGCACTCGACGCGCCCGCGATCAACGCTGCCATCCCGATCGCAGCCGGCCCGGTCGAGCGGCCGACCTCGATCGTGTTCCGCGCCGAAAGCGACTCGGACCAGCAGAGATCGCTGCAATGCCTCACCCAGGCGATCTATTACGAGGCGCGGTCGGAGAGCGAGGACGGCCAGCGCGCAGTCGCCCAGGTCGTGCTCAACCGGGTCCGCCATCCCGCCTTCCCGAAAAGCGTATGCGGAGTGGTCTATCAGGGCCCGCTTCGCGCCGGCGGCGGCTGCCAGTTCACGTTCACCTGCGACGGATCGATGGCGATCGGCGCCTCGGGTTCGGCATGGGACCGCGCGCGGACGATCGCCGCCCAGGCGCTTGCCGGATCGGTCTTCGCGCCGGTCGGCTATGCCACCTCCTATCACACCCAGAATGTCGTTCCGGTCTGGGCCTATCGGCTGGTCAAGTCGGCGGTGATCGGCGCCCACATCTTCTATCGCATGCCCGGCGCATGGGGTGAGCCCGGCGCCTTCCGTTCCTATTATGCTGGCCGCGAGCCGGCTCCCTCGATGATCGTGGCC
>JAQGLD010000600.1 GCA_028293055.1 Alphaproteobacteria bacterium | reverse complement strand
GCGGCGCTATGCGATCGTCGCCTATTTCGCGATCGCTGCAGTGTTGACTCCTCACGATGTCGGCTCGATGCTGCTGCTCGCCGTTCCGCTGATCGTACTCTACGAAGTCTCCCTGATCGGAATCTGGTTCACCGAGCGTCGCCGCGCCCGGGAGGCGGATTCGCCCGACGAGGATGCCCTGCCGCAGGGTCCGATCAGCTAGCGGCACTTCGCCAGGGCTGGCTCGATCACCGCCGTGCCTCCGGCTGCGCGCTCGCGCGAGACGAAGTGCGGCCGAAAACGGCTTATGACGAATGACGATGGTGGATCGGGGTTCCAGACAATTTGAGCCCGGAGGCGCCACCGGGGGGGGAGGTTGGCGCGTCCGGGCTCATGTCGTGGATAGCGAGAGCGGGGGGGCAAAAGGTCACTATCCGAACTAGAAAACGAGCCCGACTTTGTTCGGTTCCAAAAAAAATCGCGGGGTCAGAAAAAATCAGAAAAAAATCGCAACCCGCCGGGGCGGGGGTCGGTTGAGCGGGAAAAGGAGATCCCATCGTGAGCAAGCCACCGGCGACCACGCCCCATTCCGATCTCGACGGAGTCCATCAGGATCGTAAGCCGGTCCCCGAAACCGCGGACCGCGCCGGGCAGGACGGGTCTGACCTCGCCAAGGCGGGCAGCGACAGCGCCGCTCGCCCTCCCTATGCCGACGATCAGCCCGAGCGAGAGGATCGAAGCCGCTAGCCAGGTCTCGACCCTGGGTCGGTGCGCCCGGGCCGGGTGCCGGCGGTCAGCGACTCTCCCCATATTCGCCCTTCTGCACGATCGCGACGTTGAGCGAATAGCGGCCGCGCTCGGTGTCGCGATCAACCTGGGTGCGGAGCTGGCGGGAAAGGCCGGTGACGATCCGTTCGAAGCGATCGGTGAGGCTTTCGTCGCAGGCCGCGTCGCCGCGCAGGCTCGCGGCTTCGACCATCAGCATCGCGGTGCCCGTATCGCCTCCGTCCGACATCGAGATGGTCACCGAGGGCGCGGCGCAGAACATGGCATATTCGACCATCTCGGTGACCAGGAAGGCGACCGAGACCGCGACGTCCTGGGTGACGAAATACGGGTCGAGATCGAGCCGGACGGTCATGTGCGCTGCGGAGCGCGGTGCAGTCGCACGAAGGTTTGCCGCGAGCTCCGAGATGAGCGGCTTCAGCCCGACTCCACGATTCTCCTCGAGCTCGGCATAATGGTTGCGGTGGACGACCGCGAGCGCGTCGACCCGCCGCTGGATCGAGGCGTAGGCCGCGGCCACCTGCTCGTTTGGTGAGCCGCGCGAATGGAGGTTGAGCAGGGACGCGACGACCTGAAGGTTGTTTTTGACCCGGTGATGCACCTCGCGGACGAGCCTTTTCTGGCGCTCGACCGCGGCCTCGAGATCGGCCTCGTGCCTCGCGACCGTCTTGACCACCTTGTCGAAGGCCGCGCCAAGCTCGCCGATCTCGCGCGCCGGCGTCGCCAGCTGGGGAATGTCGATCTCCTGCTGGCCGGGCTTGTAGGCCGCGACAGCGCGCTCCATCCGCGCCAGCGGACGCAGCAGATAGCGCTCGACGATGCCCCAGCCGATCACTGCCGCGAACAGCCACATCAGTACCGGCAGCAGGATGATCAGCATGTCGGCCGCGCCGATCGGATTGGCGCTCAGCGCGATGGCGAGCTGGAGCTGTCCCTCCGCCACCGGCGCCGCGCCGCGCACGATATGGGCGAACGGACCTTGCGAAAAGCCGTTGCGCAGCGCCATCACCCGGTCGCCCTGGCGCAGCGCGAGGTCGAAGCTCTGGCTCCCGCCCGGAATCTCGGTAAGATCCGCAACCGTATCGCGCGGATAATCGGCGATACCCGCGATGCCCTGCTCGCCGAACACCGACAGGCGAAGCGTCGAGGCGTCCGCGCTGATCTCCGCCCGCACTCCGGGTCCCGCCGATCGCAGCGGAGTCTGCGGTGGAACGAAGCCGCGGCTGGCGCAGCGCAGCCGGTCGCCATTGGTATAGAGCGCGTAGCGCGCCGGGCCGGGGGCCTGTTCGAGCTGATGCAGGGTGGAAGCGCAGACCTGCGCGCCATCCTTGAGCAGGGAAATCGCAGGACTTGCGGTGCTGATCGTGAGGACGCTTCGCGCGAAGGCCGAATTCAGTCTCTGCGCCTTTATGTCCAGCCGAGCGAGAGTCTCCTGCTGGCGCTCCGCGCCTTTCTGGCGTGCGCTGTCGACCGAGGCGAGGATCGCGACCAGGCCAAGCGGAAACAGCCCGGCGCTGAGGATGAGAAGCATCTTCAGGCCGGTGGAAAGACGCGCGAAACGCGCCGATATCCAGCCGCTGTCCATTTTGCTCATGCGCTGCCGGCGGCGGTGTCCGGCCGCCTTTCCCTATCCGAGCTTGCCGAGCAGATCGAGCATCTCCGGCGGAATGGTCTCGTCGATAGTACGCTGATAGGCAGCGCGCAGGGCATGTCCGACCTCCGGGCTCTGGCCGCGCTTCTTCCTGCTTTGCGAAGACTCGGGTTGCTGGCCGTCGTTCGACGTCGCGGATTTACGCCCGCGGCCGCTTTCCCTCTCGTCTTCGAAGCTCAATCTCTTTACCCCTCAGAGCGGCACCGCGCCCGCTGCTTCAATCAATGCGTTCGCCTTGCCGCCAGCGTTTGCCGACAGCAAAGCGGACCCCACCCGGCAGGCGGATAATGGCCCACAAGTGGCGTGGAAACAAAAAACTCGTTGGTTTGTTCCATAATGGATTGGGAGAGCGGGGCGATATTTGCGTCTGCGTATTGCTGCTTGCGGGCCTGCTTTGAGGCGGGCTTGCAAACGCCGCCGCACCCCCTCAATAGACCCGCTTATCGGACAGGAGTCGTAACGCAATGCCGCTTGGTCAGGATCTCGCGCCCCATCTCCCATTTCTGAGGCGTTATGCGCGCGCCCTTACCGGCGCCCAATCGCACGGAGATGCCTTCGTTAGGGCGACGCTCGAGGCAATCGTGGCCGCTCCGGACGATTTCCCGCGTGATGTCGACCCCCGGCTCGGCCTCTACCGCACGTTCCACGCCATCTGGTCCTCGGCGAACATCGAGGAGAATCCGGGCGCGGCCTCGACCGGCGATCCCGAAGCCATCGCCCATGCCCGGCTCGCGCGAATCACCCCGCTGTCGCGTCAGGCGCTTCTGCTCACCGCAATGGAGGGCTTCACGCCCGAGGATGCGGGCTATCTGATCGGAGCCTCCGCGGACGAGGTCGAGCGGCTGGTCGCCGAAGCGCTGTCGGAAATCGAGCGGCAGACTCGCGCCGAGGTGCTGATCATCGAGGACGAGCCGATCATCGCAATGGACATCGAGACGATCGTGCGCGATCTCGGCCATAGCGTCACCGGAGTGGCGGTCACTCGCGACGAGGCGGTAAGCCAGGCACTGGCCCGGCGTCCCGGCCTGGTGCTCGCCGACATCCAGCTTGCCGACGACAGCTCGGGTATCGACGCAGTCAAGGATATCCTTCGCGAATTCCAGGTGCCGGTGATCTTCATCACGGCATTCCCGGAGCGGCTGCTGACCGGCGAGCGCCCGGAGCCGACCTTCCTGATCACCAAACCGTTCCAGCGTTCGACGGTGAAAGCCGCCATCGCCCAGGCACTGTTCTTCGACAGCGCGACAATTCCGGCCTGATTACAATCGGCAGCGGGAACTCGGTCCACCCGGCGGGCGTTGCCTGCCTGTAACGAATGGAACCGAGGTTTATGGACGAGGGCGAAGGAATCCACGAGACCACCACCCGGGCACGGGCGGGCGCGACTCCGCACATGACGCGCTACATTCTGCCGATCTCGCTCGGCCTCGTCGTGGTTCTCTTCCTGCTATTGTTGATACTCTGGCGCTGAGGGCCTAGATTCCTCCGGTGGAAGGGCGTCCCGCCCGCGGCATGATCGAAATCACGACAAATTTTGTGGATGGGGGCAGTTTGAGCCAGCAACCGGCAACGAATGACGACGCCGAGGACCAGCGGCCCGAACACGTCGCGCTTCCCGATGACGAGTTCAAGGATCAGCTCGCCCAGGTCATTCCGCACCTGCGTGCATTCGGACGCTCATTGTCCGGAAGCCGCGACCTTGCCGACGATCTCGTTCAGGAGACGTTGCTCAAGGCGTGGGCCGCGCGCAAGCGCTTCCAGGCCGGCACCAACATGCGCGCCTGGACGTTCATCATCCTCAGGAACCTGTTCCTCAGCCAGATGCGGCGCGCCCGATTCAAGGGCGAATGGGATGAGATCACCGCGTCCAAGATGCTCGCGGCACCGGCCAGCCAGGATCGCCATGTCGAGCTCGGCGACATGCAGCGCGCGCTCCTCCATCTGCCGCAGCCGCAACGCGAGGCGCTGATCCTCGTCGGCGCCGGCGGGTTCGCCTATGAGGAAGCGGCCGAAATCTGCGGCTGCGCGGTCGGAACGATCAAGAGCCGGGTGGCGCGTGGTCGGGTCGCGCTCGAAAACCTGCTGACCGAAGGCAAGCTTCCGTCGCGCCGCGACCATGTCCATGACGGGAGCAGCTCGGTGCTGCAGAGCATCATGAGCGAAGTCGACGAACTCAGCCGCGATCGCGACCCGCGCGGCGGCTGATAGAGCGACCGGAAACTGGGCGCGCCCTGGGCGGCTCGTTCCTGTTGGACGTTGGTTCGGCGGAAGGTTCAGCCCCGTTCGTCGAGGCGGCCGAGCAATTCCTCGAAGACAGCGAGCGATCGAACTTCGCCGTCCATCGCAAAGGCCTGGCGAAGAGCATTGCCGACCCCGGCATGCACCGTCGGTGGCGCAACCTTTACGAAGCGCCTTGCAGAAGCCTGAACCATCGCTTCATGTCTCGGGTTGATACTATTCACCCCGCCTGAACGCGCATGCCGCGCCGGGGTTGCAACCGTTGCGCCGGCTCAACGGAACTGGTTTAGGCTGTGGCATGGATGAGACACAGGGTGAAGAAAGTCTCAACGACGCGCTGGCGCGGGCGCGGGCGCATTCGCCTTACCTGAATCTGCAGCTCCGGCGCTTTCCCGAAATCGCCGAAGCGCTCGCGTCTGGCGCGCTCGAACCGGCCATTACCCTGGCCAGGCAGGAAGGGCAGGCCGATCGGCCCCTGCCGAGCCTGCTTCGCCGGGAACGTAACGCGCTTGCGGCGGCGCTGGCGATCGGCGACCTCGCCGGCGCGCTTTCGCTCGAACGGTTGATGCGCGAATTGTCGGACCTCGCAGACCGCTCGCTCGAACGGGCGATCGCCGCGGCGATCGAGGAAAGGACTCCGGGCGAAACGCCACGCGGCTTCGCGGTGATCGCGCTCGGCAAGCATGGTAGCCGCGAGCTGAATTATTCCTCGGACATCGATCCAATCTTCCTGTTCGATCCGGAAACGTTGCCGCTCAAGCCGCGCGAAGAAGCCGGGCAGGGGGCGCTGCGAATCGGCAACCGGGTCGTCGAACTGCTCCAGAAGCGCGATGGCGACGGTTATTCCTTCCGGGTCGACCTCAGGCTCAGGCCGTCGCCCGAAGTGACTCCGATCACCTTGCCGGTCGATGCCGCGATCTCCTATTACGAATCCTCGGCCTTGCCGTGGGAGCGGGCCGCGT
>JAQGLD010000595.1 GCA_028293055.1 Alphaproteobacteria bacterium | reverse complement strand
TCGCCGACGTCGGTCCGGTCGCCGCGGGCTTCTGGCGGCTTGCGATCGTCGCGCCCCTGCTGCTGTTGATCGGCTGGCGCAGCGCCCGCGGCGAGCCTCGGACCGATCGCTCCCTGGTTCTGCTCATCCTGGTCGGCGGCCTGTTCTTCGCCGCTGACCTCGCCGCCTGGCATGTCGGCATCGGCATGACCAAGCTCGCCAATGCCAGCCTGTTCGCCAATTGCTCGAGCTTCCTGCTCGTCCTTTACGGCTTCATCATCGTTCGCCGCCTGCCGCGCCCGATCCAGCGCGTGTCGCTGACCAGCGCCGCGCTCGGTACCCTGCTCCTGCTCGGGTCGAGCTACGAACTGTCGTCCAGGAATTTCGCTGGGGATCTGTTCGCCCTGCTCGCCGGCCTGTTCTACACCTTCTACCTGATCGCGATCGACCGGGCGCGGCGGGTGATGAGGCCGATGCCGGTGCTGGCGCTGGCGACGATCGCCGGCACCGCGCCCTTGCTGCTCTTCGCCTGGCTGCTCGGCGAGACTCTGGTTCCGACCCAGTGGCTCCCGCTCATCCTGCTTTCCCTGGGCAGCCAGCTGATCGGCCAGGGCCTGCTCGTCTATGCGGTCGGCAATCTTTCGCCGGTGGTCGTTGGAATCGGCCTGCTCATCCAGCCTGCCGCGGGAAGCGTGATCGGGTGGCTGGCTTATGGCGAGCGACTCGGCCTTGCCGATGTCGTCGGAGCGCTGATGATCGCGGTCGCCCTGATCCTGATCCGGGTGCCGGAAAAGCAAGGCCCGTGACCGGGGCGCGCTTGCATCCGGGCCCGCGCGGGACCATTCTCGCCCGGTGACCGAGCCCAGCGAAATGACCCTCGACGAGTTGCGTCTGGCGCTGGCCCCGCTGATTCCGGCCAACGCCGTGTTCGACGGCTGGACCGACAAGGCGCTGGCGATGGCCGCGGCCGCGCTCGGAGTGCCGGCGGCCAGGGCGCAGCTCTGCTTTCCCGGCGGCGCGCCCGACATGATCGACGCCTGGTTCGACTCGATCGATCGCGACACCGCCGCGGCCTTTCCGCTCGAGCGGGTCGCCGCGATGAAGATACGCGAACGGATCCGCGCGCTGATCCTCCATCGATTCGCGGTCGCCGAACCCAATAAGGAGGCCCTGCGCCGCGCCGTCGCAATCCTGGCAATGCCGCAGAATTTCGCGCTCGCCGGCCGCCTCGCCTGGCGCGCCGCGGATCGGATGTGGCGGATCGCCGGGGACAGCGCGACCGACTTCAACCATTACAGCAAGCGCGCCATCCTGATTGGGGTCTACGGTTCGACCAGCCTGGTCTATCTCGACGATTCCAGCGACGGCATGGCGTCGACCCGCGCCTTTCTCGACCGCAGGATCGACGACATCATGCGCTTCGAAAAGGCCAAGGCGCAGTGGCGCGGCGGCCGCGAGCGCCTGCCCTCGTTGAGCCGTTTCCTCGGCCGCCTGCGCTATCCGGCCGCCTGAGCCGATGGGCGGCATCCGGCCGGTCGCCGAAATCGCCAGCTTCCACGCCCACATCTATTTCGATCGCGAGTCCGAACGCGCCGCCGCGCTCGATTTGCGAGCCGCGATCGCGGAGCGGTTCTCGGTGCGCCTCGGCACGATCTGGGACAGGCCGGTGGGGCCGCATAGCAAGGCGATGTACCAGGTCGCCTTCGAGCCCGAGCTGTTCGAGACCTTCGTGCCGTGGCTGATGCTCAACCGCCTCGGGCTGAGCATTCTCGTCCACCCCAACACGATCAACCAGAAACGCGACCATCTCGACGATTCTCTGTGGATCGGCGCGGCGCTCGAGATTCACGGCGAGGTCCTGCCCGAAGCGGCGGAGGCCGAGCTTGCCGGCGAGCCGAACACCACGCCAACCGTCGCCCCATAGCGGCCTGGCAATAGCGGGTTCCTCCCCTGGACTGATCGAGGGAGGATTAGCGGGCTCCGTCCATCGCCCCGATCGTGGCGTTGAGCGGGGGCTCGGACCTCATCGACTCGGCAACCCGTTCGGCCTGCTCCAGAGCACGCAGCAAATTGCCGCCGGAAAGCCTGGCGAGATCCTGATCGCTCCAGCCGCGCCGCGCGAGCTCGCGGAACAGAAACGGATATTTGTCGACCCCATCCAGGCCGCGCGGCGCGGTCCCGTCGATTCCGTCGAAATCTGAACCGATCCCGACATGGTCGATTCCCGCGAGATCGCGGATATGCTCGACATGGTCGGCAACCTCCTCGGTCGTCGCGGCTTCCGGCGGATGCGCGGCATCCCAGGCGTCGAGCGCGGCCTTGCGCCGTTCGGGCTGGCCCGGATAGAGATTCTTGACCCGGGCTTCCTCGGCGCCGCGCTCGGAATCATGCCGGCGGTAGGCGGCGGAGACGAAGCCGGGATAGAAATTGACCATCACCACCCCGCCATTGGCCGCGACCAGCTTGAGCACATCGTCCGGCACGTTGCGCGGATGGTCCATGACCGCCCGGGCGCTCGAATGAGAGAAGATCACTGGCGCCTTCGTCACCGCGAGCGCCTGGCGCATCGTCTCGGCCGAGACATGGCTGAGATCGACCAGCATGCCGATCCGGTTCATCTCGTGAACGATCGCCTTGCCGAACGGAGTCAGGCCGTGATGGACCGGATCGTCGGTCGCCGAATCGGCGAAGTCGTTGTTGAGCGAGTGGGACAGCGTCATGTAGCGCGCGCCGAGCGCGTAAAATTCGCGCAATGCGGCCGGGCTGTTGCCGATCTGGTGGCCGCCCTCGATTCCGATCAGCGAGGCGATCCTGCCCTGCTTCTCGATCCGCTTTATGTCGGCGGCGCTGCCGGCGAGCTCGAGCTGGCCGGGATATCGGGCAACCATGCGGTGGACGATATCGATTTCCTCGAGCGTCGTCCGGATCGCTGCGTCGCCCTTCAGGTCGGCCGGGATCCAGACCGACCAGAATTGCGCTCCGACATGACCCTTGCGCATACGCAGGAGATCGGTCTGCAGCGGATGCTCCAGCCGCGAAGTGTCGGCCGCGAGATCGAGCGGCTTCCGCCAGAAATCATATTTGTCCCGTATCTCCCAGGGAAGATCGTTGTGCCCGTCGATGATCGGGCTGGCGCTGAGCAGTTTGTCGATCCTGGCGTCGAGCGCGTCGGCCCTGGCGCCGGTCGCCGCGGTCGCCAGCAAAGCGGCGGCAAGCAATTTCAGCATCCTGTTCGTCCCCTTGAAGGGGAGGACAGTAGAGCATCGCCGGCGGCTGCCAAGGGCCATGGCTCGGACTCCTGCCATATACTTGACTTTGGTCCCAAGCGGTTGAGTGTGCGCGCTTTCCGCTTCCGGAGACCGACATGCCCTCTCGTATCTCAGCCTGCCTCCTGACCCTCGCCGCCGGCACCGCTTTCGCTGGCGCGGCTCACGCCGCCGTGCCGACCGACGATCCCTATATCTGGCTCGAGGACGTCTCCAGCCAGCGCTCGATGGACTGGGTCAATGCGCACAATGCGAAGAGCCAGGCGGTGCTCGAATCGGACCCGCGCTATCAGACCTATTACGATCAGGCGCTGGCGATCGCCCAGGCCCAGGACCGGATCCCCGCCGGCCGGTTCCTCGGCGGCCAGGTCTACAATTTCTGGCAGGACGCCGAGCACGTCCGCGGCATCTTCCGCCGCACCAGCCTCGCCGATTACCAGTCGGCAGCACCGGCTTGGTCGACCGTGCTCGACCTCGATTCGCTCGCCGCGAACGAGAAGGCGAACTGGGTCTATAAGGGCGCCAGTTGCGCGCGGCCGGCCGAACGGCGCTGCCTGATCAGCCTGTCCGACGGCGGCGAAGATGCAGTGACCGTGCGCGAGTTCGACCTCGGCACGTCGAGTTTCGTCGCCGACGGCTTCGTCCTGCCCAAAGGCAAGCAGCGGGTCGCCTGGGAAGACGAGAACACGTTGCTGATCAGCCGCGAATGGGCGCCCGGCGAGCTCGGGCGAACCGGCTATCCCTATATCGTCAAGCGGCTCAAGCGCGGCCAGCCGCTCTCCGCCGCGGTCGAGGTCTATCGCGGCGGCGCGGAGGATGGCGGCTACGGTGTGACACCCTACGTGCTTCGCGATGGCCAGAACCGGACGCTGTCGGTGGTCCAGCGGCCACTCGATACGTTCCGCAGCGAAACCTACATCGTCGGCGCGAACGGCGCGCGGCGCGTCGCCATTCCCGCCAAGGCCGATCTCACCGACATGGTGGCGGGCCGGGTCATAGTCGAGATTCGCGAGGACTGGACTCCCCCGGGCAGCCGCACCACCTTCTCGGGCGGGTCCTTGCTGGCGCTCGACCTTGCCGAGCTCAAGGCCGATCCGGCGCATCCCAAGCCGAGCCTGATCTACGCCCCGGGGCCGCGCGAGGCGCTCGACGGGGTCGCCGCCTCGCGCGACGTGCTGCTCGTCTCGATCCTCGACAATGTCAGCGGCAGGACCCTGCTGTTCACGCCTGGGGCCAAGGGAAGCTGGAAGCGTTCGGCGATCGCCCTGCCCGACAAATCGTCGATCGGCCTGGTCGATGCCAGCGCCGACGACAACAAGGCCCTGATCTCGGTGACCGGCTTCCTGACCCCGCCGTCGCTGTGGCTCGCCGACGCATCGACCGGCCAGGCGAAGCAGATCAAGGCGCAGCCGGCCAAGTTCGACGCCTCCAACCTCGTCGCCGAGCAGTTCGAGGCGGTCTCGAGCGACGGGACGAAGATCCCCTATTTCCTGGTCCATCGCCGCGACATCAGGCTCGACGGGACCAACCCGACCCTGCTCTACGCTTATGGCGGCTTCGAGGTCAGCTCGACCCCGACCTATTCGGCTGGGCTCGGCAAGCTCTGGCTCGAGCATGGCGGGGTCTATGCGCTCGCCAATATCCGCGGAGGAGGCGAATTCGGGCCGAAATGGC
>JAQGLD010000591.1 GCA_028293055.1 Alphaproteobacteria bacterium | reverse complement strand
TGTAGTGGAGGGTCGCGAGGCGGGCCATGATCATGTCCGGATCGCTCGGCCGGTCGAAGGTCAGCAATATGTCCGCGCCGCGGCTGCGGTCCCTGGCGAGATCGTAATCGAGCGCGAGATTGACGGTCAGGTTCGGCAGCGCCTCGCTGAGCTCGACGAGGCGCGGAGTCAGCCATAGCAGGCCGAGCCCTTCCGAGCAGGCGATCCGCAGCTCGCCCGGCGCGATCAGGACATTGCCCGAAGTCTCGCGCGACGAGCCGCGGGCGGCGTCCGTCATCTCGTCGGCCATGCGAAGCACCTCGGCCCCGGCCTCGGTGAGCGTCGAACCGTCGCGATCGCGGCGAAGCAGGACCAGGCCCAAGGCCTGTTCGAGCCGCGCGATTCCGGCACGAACGGTGTTGACCGCGACCTTCTCGCAATCCGCGGCCGCGCGCAGGCTGCCGCCGCGCGCCACTGCGATCAGGTAGCGCAGGTTCGCCCAATCGCCCGGTTCGATCCGGACCGCGCGCGCTTCGGACGCGGTGTGCAGCCGCTGAACACGGTGTTCACTTTTCTTGATGGCGTCGCCACGGACGGCCTGCACTATAGTTCCCCTGACACTGACTGCACTTAATCACGCCGGAGGGTGACGATCAATGCGGTACGCTCCACACCGACGAATTTCGAAGCGTCCCGCGACAGGATTTTGGCGCGGTACCTTTACCGGCAAGATGGATCGAGGGATAGCACGAGGCGAGAGGGCTCCCGCAGTGCTGCGGCGGGCCTCGCGAGAGGAGATCATCTCCCTGCTCGACGAGGCCCGTCGTCTTATTCCGATCGGCGATACCGACGGCGTGTGGCGAATGCTCGCCAAGAATCCCGATCTGATCCAGGCGGTCTGCGCGAGCTCCGACGAGGCTCCGTTCGGGCTGTTCGCCTACCTTCCGCTCAATCGGTTCGGCGCCGCGATGATCGCAGGCGGGGGATTCGACGGCGGCCTGCCCGATCCCGCCTGGATCTGCCGGGAGGGCGAATGCCCCGAGGCGATCTACTGGTGGCTGTTCCATACGCCGGGCAAGGTTGCGAAGATGCTCGGCGCCGTCGCCGCCCTTTGCCGCACGCTCGCGCCGGAAGGGGTTCCGATCTTCTCGCGCGGGGTCACCGAATCCTCCCGTCGCCTGCAGGTCTCGATCGGCTTCCTCAAGGCGCGGGATTTCTATCCCGACGCGCCGGAATGGCTGCTGGTCGCGCTGCCCGAGGGGCGGCTTCCGGAAAGCCGCGCGCCAGCCAACACGCCGAGGCTCGAAGTTCGGATCGTCCGCAGCATGGCCGAGCTGACCGAGGTCTTCGCGCTTCGCGCGGCGACCTACATTGCCGAGCAATTCTGCACCTATGAGGAGGAATTCGACGGCAACGATTTCTGCGCCACCCAGTTCGTCGCTTATTACGGCAACGACCCGGCCGGAGCGATCCGCCTTCGCTATTTCGGCGACTTCGCAAAGCTCGAGCGGCTGTGCATCCGACGCGAATATCGCCAGCTCGGGATCAAGGAAGCTCTGGTCGAGGCCGCGCTCGGCCACGCCCGCGCCAAGAGATTCTGCAAGGTCTACGGCCACGCCCGCTTCGACCTGGTCGATATGTGGCGCGAATTCGGCTTCGAACCGATTCCCGGGCGGCCGACCTTCCGCTTCGCCAACATCGACTATGTCGAGATATTGCGCGAGCTCGAGCCCGACGACAGCGCGATCCGGCTTGGCGTGCCGCCGATGATGACCACCCGCCCCGAAGGCCTGTGGGACGAGCCCGGGCCGCTCGATCTGTCCAATATCGCCCCGGATCCGATGCGGCTCGCCATGATCAACAAGCATACGAGGTTTCGCGCGTGACCCAGCACCAAGCCCCAGGCCAAGGCCGCGCATCCCGAGAGGGGTTGCGAACGGCATCCACTTCGCTCAGCCGCGAGGCCCGTCTCGCCGCCGGAATCCTCGCATCGCGCCGCCGCCGCGAGGATCTGTTCGGGGCGAATCTGTTCGCGGATCCCGCCTGGGACATGCTGCTCGACCTGTTCGTCGAGGAGGAGAAGGGCAATTCAGTCTATGTCTCCAGCCTGTGCATGGCCTCGGCGGTGCCGACGACCACGGCGCTGCGCTGGATCGGCACGCTCACCGAGGCCGGCCTGTTCGAACGCCGGCCGACCGGGTCGAACCGCAAGATCGAGATCTTCCTGTCGCGGCGCGCCCGAGCGCTCGTCCGCCAGCATCTCAACGAGACCCTGGACGAAGTCCTGCGCCCGAGTCCCGATGACGAGGACCCAAGGGAAATGCCGCGCTCGAGGAGCTGAGCCGTTCAGGTCGGGGTCGAGTCCAGCTTCCGGCCGAGCGCCACCAAAGCGTAGATCAGCCACGGCACCAGGACGAGCGAGAGCACCACCTTGGCGAGCATCTGGCCGAGCATCAGATCGAGGATCGGCCGCTCCCCGTAGAACGAGATGGAGATGAACAGCAGGGTGTCGACGATCTGCGAGGCGACGCTCGCGATCATCGCCCGCAGCCAGAGCAATCGGCCGTCGCGCGATGACAGCTTCGAGAAGATCAGCACGTTGAGCGTCTGCGAGGTGCCGTAGGCGATCAGCCCGGCAAGCATCATCCGCGCGCCCTGGCCGAGCACGACCGGAAAGGCTTCCTTCAGCGGCGGGTACATGTCCGGATCGGCCGGGAGCCTGAGCACGAGCTGGATCAGCACCATCGAGGCGATCAGGGGCACGAAGCCGATGCGCACCAGCCGGTCCGCAGTGGCCCGGCCGTACAGTTCGGCGACGGTGCTGCCGAGCACGACCAGCAGGATGAAGCCGAAGATTCCGGCCTCGACCGCGAGCGGACCGAGCGCGACCTGCTTGGCGCCGAGCACGCCCGCGATGCACACCATGCCCCCGTAGAGGATCGAGTAGATGAACAGGCTGCGGGGAATGGCGGGCGGCGTGTCGGGCGTCGTCATGTCGGGGTCGTAACCGGTTTGATCCGCCACAAAAAGGGCTTTCCGTGCGCTGGCAATCCGGCCATTGAACGCGGGTGAGTGAAACCCGACTGGACGTCCTGGCGATCGGTGATGCCGTGGTCGACGTGATCGCAATCGCCGACGATCGCTTCCTTGCCGAAGAGAAACTGGTCAAGGGCTCGATGCAGGTGCTCGACGCCGAGGGGGCTACCCGCCTCTATGCCCATATGAAGCAGGCGCGCGAGACCAGCGGCGGATCGGCGGCGAACACGATGGCGGGCGTGGCAGCGCTCGGCGCCCGCGCCGGATTCGTCGGCCAGGTCGCCCGCGACCAGCTCGGCGACATCTTCGCCCACGATATTCGCGCCCTCGGAGTCGAGTTCGTCACTCCGCCGAAGCCCGACGGCCTGCCGACCGGCCGCTGCCTGATCCTGGTCACTCCGGATGCGCAGCGCACGATGAACACGTTTCGCGGCGCCGCCCACGAACTGTGTGCGCAGGCGCTCGACCCCGAGCAGATCCGCGGTGCTGCGATGCTCTATCTCGAGGCCTATCTGTGGCGCTCCGAAGGCCCGCGCAGCGCGATGAAGCAGGCGATGGCGATCGCCCGCGAGGCAGGCCGCAGGATCGCCTTCACCCTGTCCGATATCGCCTGCATCGTTCCGCACCGCGCCGATTTCATGGCCTTGATCGAGGCCGGCGAGATCGACCTGTTGTTCGCCAACGAGGCCGAGATCAGCGCCCTTGCCGACGAGCCCGATCGCGAGACCGCGATCGCTGCGATTCAGGACAAGGTCCCCTTGCTCGTCGTGACCTGCGGCTCGGAAGGCGCGACCGCGATCGAGCGGGGCCGGCGGGTGTCGGTGCCGATCGCCCGGATCGGAAGCGGAGTGGTCGACACGACCGGAGCGGGGGATTTGTTCGCGGCCGGTTTCCTCGTCGGCCAGGTACGCGGCCGTTCGCTGGAGGAAAGCCTGCATATCGGCTCGATCGCCGCAGCCGAAGTGATCTCCCATTTCGGAGCCAGGCCGGAGAGCAATCTGGTCGCCCTGGTCGAAGAGCATGTCGGCGGCGCCGGCGGGCCCGCCTCGTGAAGCGGCTCGCGGTCTATTGCGGAGCAAGCCCCGGCGCCGATCCCGCCTTTGCCGACGCCGCCCGCGAGATGGGCGAGACGATGGCAGAGCGCGGAATCGCCTTGGTCTATGGCGGCGGCCGGCTCGGCCTGATGGGAATGGTCGCCGACGCCGTGCTGTCCAACGGCGGCGAGGCCCATGGCGTGATCCCAAAGGCGCTGATCGACCTCGAAGTGGCGCATAATGGCCTCACCGAGCTGCACGTCGTCGATACGATGCACGAGCGCAAGGCG
>JAQGLD010000568.1 GCA_028293055.1 Alphaproteobacteria bacterium | reverse complement strand
CGGAGTGCCGCGTCCGAGCTGAGAGCCACAAGGAAAGGGCGGCCGGTACGACCCGGCCGCCCTTCAGAATGCACGCTGCCGCCGAGCCTCAGCCCTTGCGCGCGACTCCGACCAAAGCCGGCCTGAGCAGCCGATCCTTCATCATGTAGCCGGGCTGCATTTCCTGGACGACGGTGCCGGGCTCGGCCTCGTCATGGGGGATCTCGACCATCGCCTGGTGGCGGTTGGGGTCGAGCTGCTGGCCGATCGCGTCGACCCGGCTGATGCCGTTGCGCTGGAAGATCGAATCGAGCTCGCGAGAGGTCGCTTCGATCCCGGTGAGCAGGCTCTTGACCCTCTCGTCCTCGCGCAGGTCGTCGGCGACCGCGGCGAGCGCCCGGTCCAGATTGTCCTTCACCGTCAGCATGTCACGGGCGAAGCTGGTCGCCGCATAGGTCGCGGCATTCTGCTTCTCCAGCTCGAGCCTGCGCCGGACATTCTGGGTCTCGGCCTGCGCGTAGAGGACGTGCTGGCGCACCTCCTCCAGCTCCTTGGCGAGCTCGGCCAGCCGGTCCGACTCCTGGGAGGATGCCTCCCCGGCTTCGGTTTCGGGGCTCTGATCCTGGACGTCTTGTTCTTCGTTCATGCCATCAATCTCGATAATGCCTGTGCCGTAAAATCAACCATGGGGACAACCCGGGCGTAGTTCAACCGCGTCGGCCCGATCACTCCGACCACTCCGACGACCTTGCCCTCGCGGCCACGATAGGGGGCCGCAATGACCGAAGACCCCGATAACGCGAAGAGCTTGTTTTCGGATCCGATGAAGATCTTCATCCCCTGGCCGGCGCGAGCGCTGTCGAGCAGGCGGACAATCTCCTCCTTGCTTTCCAGTTCCTCGAGCAACTGGCGGACCCGGTCGAGATCGGCGGCCGCGCCCGGTTCGAGCAGATTGGCCTGGCCCCTGACGATCAGCACCGGCCGCTGCGCCCCGTCCTCGGACCACAGAGCGAGGCCGCGGTCGATCAGCTCGCCCGCGGCGACATCGAGCGCCGCCTTGCCGGCATGGATCTCCTCCGAAAGCCTTTTCTGCGCCTCGGGCAGGGTCAGGCCGGAGAGGCGCGCGCTGACATAATTTCCGACTTCGGCGAGCGCGCTACCGGTGAGGCCGGCGGGCACGTCGATCACCCGATTCTCGACGCTGCCCTCGGCGCCTACCATCACCGCGAGCGCCTGGGTCGCGGAAAGCTGGACGAAGCCGAGATGGCGAAGCACCGGCTCGCGCTTGGGGACGAGGACGATCCCGGCGCAGGCCGACAGGCCGGACAGCGCCGCGGTGGCGGCGGCGAGCGCTTCCTCGATCGGCCCGGCGCCCCGCTCGAGCCGAGCCTCGATCGTCGCCCGTTCCTCGACGCTCGGCTCCGACGCCTGCATCATCCCGTCGACGAACAGGCGAAGCCCGCCCTCGGTCGGGATCCGGCCGGCGGAAGTGTGGGGATGGCCGATCAGCCCCATCTCCTCGAGATCCTGCATCACATTGCGAATCGAGGCCGGCGACAGGTTTATCCCGGGCAGCTTGGAGATGGTGCGCGAGCCGACCGGGCTCCCCGATCCGAGATAATTGTCGACGATCAGTCGAAACACCTCGCGGGCGCGGTCGGTAAGCTCGGTGACGGGTGTGGTCGTCATGGCTTCCATGTAGGTTCGCGGCGGGGCCCGCTCAACGCGGCGACGCGGCAGCGAGGCGGAACAGGCTCATCCGGCGCGCCCGATGCGCCGCGACAGCCAGATCATCGCCAGGCCGAGCACGGCGAGGATCGCCCCCCTTACGCTCCAGCCGCCATGATCGATCATGAAGCTGCTCGCCGGCCAGCGGACCAGGCCCATGCCCTGGCCGATCCACAGCAGGCCCATCAGCACGGCGAGTATCCCGACGACCAGCACCAGCATTCGGACGATCGCCATTTCCTTATCCTTCCCTGCCCGCTAAGCCCGCGACCTCATCAACACAGGGAGTCTCTATGCGTCACTCGGGCCGTGCGCCAGACCAGATGCGCGTCATCACCATGGATGCCGGCTTCACCCGTCATGCCGAGGGGAGCTGCCTGATCGCCTTCGGCGACACCAGGGTGCTGTGCACCGCCTCGGTCGAGACCAGCCTGCCCGGCTGGCTTCGCGGCAAGGGCCGCGGCTGGGTGACCGCCGAATATGGCATGCTGCCGCGCGCCACCCACACTCGCGGCCGGCGCGAGGCTGCCTCGGGCAAGCAGAGCGGGCGCACCCAGGAGATTCAGCGGCTGATCGGGCGCAGCTTGCGCGCGGTGGTCGATCTCGAGAAATTGGGCGAGCGCCAGATCACGCTCGACTGCGACGTGATCCAGGCCGACGGCGGCACCCGCACCGCCGCCATTTCCGGCGCCTGGGTGGCGCTGCGAATCGCGGTCGACAAGTTGCTCGCCGACAAGCTGATCAGCGTCGATCCGATCCGCCAGAAGGTCGCCGCGATCAGCTGCGGAATCCACGGCGGAACCGCGGTGCTCGACCTCGATTATGAGGAAGACAGCTCGGCCGGCGCGGACGGCAATTTCGTGCTGACCCAGGACGGCAATATCGTGGAGGCGCAGGTGACCGCCGAGGGCGAATGCTATGACGAGGAAGGCCTCCTCCGCCTTCTCCGCCTCGCCAGGATCGGCTGCGCCGACATCTTCGCCGCGCAGGACCGGGCCACCGGGAGATGAGGAAGTTGCTGCCGGGCAAGCTGGTCATCGCCAGCCACAACCAGGGCAAGGTCGTCGAGATCGCGGAATTGCTCGGGCCGCACGGCATCGAGCCGGTCTCGGCGGCGGAGCTCGACCTTCCAGAGCCCGACGAGATCGGGGTCAGTTTCGCCGAGAATGCCGACCTCAAGGCGCGGCAGGCGGCGGATCTCGCCGGCCTGCCGGCGCTTGCCGACGATAGCGGGCTGTGCGTCGACGCGCTCGACGGCCGGCCTGGAATCTTTTCCGCGCGTTGGGCGCTGGTCCAGGATCCGCGGGTCGCGCCGGCGGCCGGTCCCGGCGAGATCGAGGGGGTGCGCGACTTCGGGCTCGCCATGCGTAGGGTCCATGACGAGCTCGATCGGCTCGATCCCGAGGCGAGCCGCGCGGCGCATTTCGTCTGTGCGCTCGCTCTGTGCTGGCCCGACGGGCGCTGCGAATGGTTCGAGGGACGGGTCGACGGCATGCTGGTCTGGCCGCCGCGTGGCGAGCGCGGCTTCGGTTACGACGCGATGTTCCAGCCCGTCGGCCACGATCTCACGTTCGGGGAGATGGACCCGGCCGAGAAACACAGGATCAGCCACCGCGCGGACGCATTCCGCAAGCTGGTCGCTGCTTTGTTGTGAGCGAGACCATCACCCTGAACTCGTTTCAGGGTCCAATTCGTCGGCCGTTCGAGCGGTCGGAAAACTGGATGCTGAAACAAGTTCAGCATGACGAAAACCTCGCCCTCTATATCCACTGGCCGTTCTGCGTCTCGAAATGCCCCTATTGCGATTTCAACTCGCATGTCCGCGCCTCGGTCGACCAGGCGGAGTGGCGCGAGGCTTTGCTCAAGGATCTGGCCTGGGAAGCAGAGATGCTCCCGGATCGCCGGATCGGATCGATCTTTTTCGGCGGCGGCACGCCTTCATTGATGGAGCCGGCCACAGCGGCTGCCCTTATCGACGCAGCCGACCGCCACTGGGGTTTCGCCTCGGACGTGGAGATCACGCTCGAGGCGAACCCCTCCTCGGTCGAGACAGCACGATTCGCCGATCTCGCCGCCGCCGGGGTCAACCGGGTCTCGCTCGGCCTGCAGTCGCTCGACGACAGGGCGCTGCGCTTCCTCGGCCGCGCACATGATGTCGGCGAGGGTCTCGCCGCGCTGGCCGTGGCGCAGCAAGTCTTCGGACGAGTCAGTTTCGACCTGATCTACGCCTTGCCGGGGCAGAACGAGGCGGCGTGGAGCGCCGAGCTCGATCGTGCCCTCGGCTTCGGAACCAGCCACCTCTCGCTCTACCAGCTGACCGTCGAACCCGGCACGCGCTTCGCCACGCTCGCCGCCAGGGGAGAGCTCGTACCGCTTTCGCCCGACGATGCCGCGACCTTGTTCGAGCTGACCCGCGACAGGACCGATGCCGCGGGTCTGCCGGCGTACGAGATATCGAACCATGCGCGTCCCGGTGCCGAGAGCCGCCACAACCTCGCTTACTGGCGCTACCAGACCTATGCGGGAATCGGCCCCGGAGCCCATGGTCGCCGTGGCGGCGCAGCGACCCAGCGCCACCGCAAGCCCGAGAATTGGCTCAGCGGCCTCGCCCGCAACGGCCATGGAATCGTCGAAGAGATTGCGATCGCCCCGCAGGAGGCCGCGCTCGAGCGGCTGCTGATGGGGCTCAGGCTGCGCGAGGGAATAACGCTGGCGTCGGTGGCGGACGTGATCGACCTGGGCGCGGTCGAGCGGCTCGAGGCGCAGGGCCTGATGGTCCGCGAGGCCGAGCGCCTGCGAGTCCTGCCCGCGGGGATGCTCTTGCTCGATGCGATTTTAGCAGAGATCGCAATAGCTTAGCAGTTCAGCGAAACAAGCCTAGTCAAACCCCTTGGCTGCCGGCGACACCACCGTCGATCCGGCCGCGCTGACCTCGCGGACCTCGAGCGAATGCTGGGCGATTCCGTCGCTGCCGAAGCGGAACGCGCCGTCGACTCCGGCGAAGCCGCCGGGATCGCGAAGCTCGACCTGCGGGAAGGGGCGGCCGATCCGCCAATCCTTGCCGATCCGCACCGCCAGCAGCACCGCATCATAGCCCAGGCTCGCCAGGCGGTACGGGTTGACCCCGTAGCGGGCGCGGTAGCGGCTGCGCAGCTGGTTGAACATCGCATCGGACGGACCGGCATACCAGGCGCCGCGAAGCGCCGGAGTGCGGCCGAGATCGGCCTCGGTCGACCACAATTCGGTGCCGAGCATTTTGGCCGATGGGGCGCCGACTCGAATCAGCGGCGCCACTCCGGCGGAATTGCGGCCGCTGTCCGCGACCAGCACCGCGTCATAGGCGCCCTGGCCGTTGAGTCGCGCCAGGGCCGCCTTGACGCTCGCCGGGTTGCGATCGAAGCTCTGCATCCCGATCAGCCGCCCCCCTGCGGATTCGACCGCGCCGATCATCGCCTGCGCCGCCCTGCGGCCATAGACTCCTTCCGGAGTCAAAGCCGCGAACCGGGTGAGGCCGCGGCCATGGGCGAAGCCGACCACACGCGAGACCGATTGGCCGGGAGTGAAGCCGAGCAGATAGACGCCATCGCCAGCGATGCTGGTGTCGTTCGAGAAAGCGATCACCGGCACCCCGGCGCGCCGCGCTATCGGAGCGATCGTCCGCACATCCTCGGCGAGCAAGGGTCCGAGGAACAGGCGATTGCCGTCGGTGATCGCCTGGATGGCAGCGGCCTGGACCCCCTTTCCGGTGTCATAGACGGTGATCCGGATCCGCTCTCCGCCGGTGTCGAGCAAGGCAAGGTTGGCTGCGTTGGCGATCGACTGGCCGACTCCGGCATTGGCGCCGGACAAGGGCACCAGCACTGCGACGCGGTTGCGGGTGGCGTCGCTCGGAAGATTCGATTCGGGTTGCGGCTGGGCCTCGACCGGCGGAGGGCGGACCGGCTCGGGTGGCGCCTCGGGGCGCGGCTTGGGCACGATCTGGCAGCCGGCGAGCGCAAGGCCAAGGCCGGCGGCGGCGACTAGGATGAACGCGCGCCGCGCTTGCGGGTGGTGGGACTGCTCTGCCATGACTTCGACCTTATGAACCTGCCGCCGGGCCTCTATATCGTCGCGACACCGATCGGCAATCTTTCCGATCTCACGCCGCGCGCCGCCGAAATCCTTCGCGAGGCCGATCTGCTTGCCGTCGAGGACAGCCGGGTGACTGCCAAATTGCTGTCGCATCTCGGAGTCAGGCGGCCGATGATTCCCTATCACGACCATAATGCCGATGCCGCGCGGCCCGGCCTGATCGACCAGATGCGCGACAAGGCGATCGCCTTGGTCTCGGACGCCGGAACTCCGCTCATTTCCGACCCGGGCTACAAGCTGGTGCGCGACGCGCGCGCCGCCGGAGTCGCGGTCCATACGATGCCGGGCCCTTCGGCCCTGATCGCGGCGTTGACCCTCGCCGGGCTGCCGACCGACCGCTTCCTCTTCCTCGGCTTCCTTCCGCCCAAGGGCGCAGCCAGGGCCACTGCGATCGACGAGATCGCTTCGGTCCGCGCTACCCTGGTTCTTTACGAGAGCGGCCCGCGCCTGGGCTCCGCGCTCGCCGCGCTGGCCAAGCGGCTCGGTCCGCGCGAGGCCGCTGTCGTCCGCGAGATCAGCAAGAAGTTCGAGGAGACCGTCACCGGCACGCTCGACTCGCTTGCCGAGCGCTACGCCGATGCGCCGCCGAAGGGCGAGATCGTGGTCGTGGTCGCTCCGCCTCCGAAAAAGGAGGCTGCCGGCGAAGACGACATTGACGCTGCGCTGCGCGAGGCGATGACCCGCCTTTCGCCATCGCGCGCCGCGGCGGAGGTGGCGGAGACGCTCGGCGTGCCGAGGCGCACGGCCTATGAGCGCGCGCTCGAGCTCAAGGGCCCGGACCCGCGATGAAACGCCGCAAGGCGGAGCGCGGCGGACGGCGAGCGGAGGCGATCGCGGCCTGGTGGCTTCGGCTCAAGGGATGGGCGATCCTCGCCAGGCGGATGCGCACTCCGGTGGGGGAAGTCGACCTCGTCGCCCGGCGCGGCCGGGTGGTCGCGTTCGTCGAGGTCAAGGCGCGGGCGACCCGAACGGAGGCCGAGCTGTCGCTCGACGACTATCGGCTGCGCCGGGTCGCCGCCGCCGCCGAGGCGCTTGCCCACCGTTACGCCCGGCCCGGCGACGATCTGCGCATCGATGCGATCTTCATCGTCCCGCGGTGCTTCCCGCGGCACATCGCCGATGTCTGGCGAGGCTGACCCGGAGTGACAGCGGGCGCGCTCTCGCCTAAGCGGCGGCGCGTGAAACGCTCCGCATTCATCCTGTTGATCCTGCTTGCCGCCTGCAAGGGCGAGCAGGCCCCCAATCCCGCCGAGACCAATGTCGGTCCGCCACCGCCCCAGATCTGCGCGCAGATCGCCAAGGCGATCGATCAGATCAAGAACCAGTCCTCGATCCAGTATGACGACAAGGGCGAGGCGACCATCGAGCAGGAGGCCTGGCTTGCGATGACCCCCGACAATCATGTCGATCTCGCCCGCACTCTCGCCTTCCACGCCGCATGCAAGGCCGGCCACCAGTCCGACGCCCAGCCGGTGAGGATCCGCAACGAGATCGGCACGATCCTCCTCGAAACGACGGTCCCGACCAAGGTCGATCTCAGATCGATCACACACTGAAGGTGGCGAAATCATGAGCCTGCGCGTCGCCGTCCAGATGGATCCGATGGAGAGCATCAACATTGCGGGGGATTCGACCTTCGCGATCATGCTCGGCGCTCAGAAAAGGGGCCATCGTCTGTTCCATTACGGCCCCGAGGCCCTGAGCTATCGCGACGGCCGGGTATTGGCGCAGGCGCGACCGGTGACCGTCCAGCCGATCAAGGGCGACCATTATCGGTTCGAGGATCCGGAGCTGCTCGATCTCGGCCGCGACTCGGATGTCGTGCTGATGCGGCAGGATCCGCCGTTCGACCTCGGCTACATCACCGCGACTCATCTGCTAGAGCGGATCCAAGGCGAGACCCTGGTGGTCAACGACCCGGCGTCCGTCCGCAACGCGCCCGAGAAGGTCTGGGTGCTCGATTTCGCGCGCTTCATGCCGCCGACCCTGCTCACCCGCTCCTTCGCGCTCGCCCGCAAATTCCTCGACGAGCATGGCTCGATCGTGATCAAGCCGCTCCACGGCAATGCCGGCAAGGCGGTATTCAAGGTCGGATCCGACGGGGCCAATCTCGCCTCTTTGATAGAGGTATTCAACTCGGCCTATCGCGAGCCCCATGTCGTCCAGGCCTTCGTCCCGGAGATCTCGCTCGGCGACAAGAGGATCGTCCTGATCGATGGCGAGATTGCGGGTGCGGTCAATCGGATCCCCGGCGAAGGGGAGATACGCTCGAACCTCGCGGTCGGCGGCTCGGCGGCGAAGACCGAGCTGACCACGACCGAGCTGGAAATCTGCGCCGCGCTCGCCCCCGAGCTCAAGCGGCGCGGCCTGATGTTCGTCGGAATCGATGTGATCGGCGGCAAATGGCTGACCGAGATCAATGTGACCTCGCCGTCCGGCATCTTTTCGATCGACGCGTTCAACGGCACCGTCACTCCGGGCCTGATCTGGGATTCGATCGAGGCGAAGTTGGGGGCTTAGCTGCCGAGTTCCCCGGCGAAGGCCGGGGCCGTG
>JAQGLD010000557.1 GCA_028293055.1 Alphaproteobacteria bacterium | reverse complement strand
CGGCCGATGGCGAGGATTCCGCGGTGCAGCGGGAAGCCGGCGATCGCGTCGATCACGGCCTGGCTTGCCACGAACACCGGCACATCGTCGGGCAATCGCTCGAGCAAGGGTTGCAGCGGTCCGGCGCGCTTGGCTGCGATCAGCAGCGACATCGGCCGGCAGGCGGCGCTGCCGACGAGCTTCTCGAGGACGACCCGGCCTTCGGCGACGAACAGATCGTCCCGGCCGACAAGGTCGCGCTCGCGGATGTCGCGATAGGCATGGATCCTCGGGTCGGAGAGATCGTCGATCGCTACAAGGCTCAGGCGCGCGCTTCCTTGAACGAGACCAGCTTTCTCTTCTGCTCGTCCCACAGCACCAAGGCGACCGCTCCAAAGCTTTCCCGCACCGTCACCCGGCTGGTCATTGCAAGGACGGGGAAGGCGCGGAGCACTTCGGGAAGCCGATAGAACGGGACCCGGCTGGCGAGATGGTGGACATGGTGGATGTTGATGTTCGCGCTGAACCAGCGAAGCCCCCAGGGCAGCTGGTAATGGGAGCTTCCGTGGAGCGCGGCCTCGTGGAAGGTCCAGTCTTCGTCGCGGTCCCAGTGCGTATTCTCGAACTGGTGCTGCACATAGAAGAACCAGACTCCGATCGACGCGGCGACCAGAGTGATCGGGATGTGGACGAGCAGCAGCAGCTTGAATCCGATCGCCCAGATCAGCCCGCCGGCGACGAGCGCGATCGCGGCATTGGTGCCGAGCGTGCTGATCCACGGCCGCCAGCCGTTTCGCATCATTCCGATCGGAAGCCGGTGGCGCAGCAGGAACAAGTAGGCGGGTCCCACCCCGAACAGGACGGTAGGATGGCGGTAGACGCGATAGAGCCATTGCCGCAGCCGGGAGCGGGTCTGGAACTCGGCGACGGTCAGGGTGTCGACATCGCCGACTCCGCGCGCATCGAGATTGCCAGCGCTGGCGTGATGGACCGCATGCGAGCGCCGCCAATATTCATAGGGGGTGAGGGTGACGACTCCGATCATCCGGCCCACCCAGTCGTTGCTGGCGCGCCGCCGAAAGAAGGATCCGTGTCCGCAATCGTGCTGGATCAGGAAGAGGCGAAGCAGGAGCCCGCCGGCGGGAATCGCGATCAGCAATCCCAGCCAGTGGCCGGCGTCGAGCAGGGCCCACATCGTCAGCCACAGCAGGCCGAACGGCACCGCGGTGACCGCGAGCTCGAACGCGCTTCGAGCGACCTTCGGCTGCCGATAGGGGCCGATGTCGCGAAGCAGGGTGCGAGCACTTACTCGGGGTTCTGGGGACATAGGCGCATCGGGGAGGGATCTTTCTACTCTCTATATAGGGTCGCCGGGACGGATTCGCAGGGGCCATATCCGAAAAGGCCTCCGAAGCTGGGCTTTAGCGAAGCAAAGCCCGGTCGGGAAAGCCAATATGGGAGCCAGGCGGGCCAGGCCGAGACCCGCTTCAGGCGGCCAGGGCGTAGGCGCGGCAATGTTCGAGATAGCCGCCCTCATGCGCGGCGGCGAGATCGACGATCGCCCGCCACAGCCAGGACGGGGCATCGAGCTCGGAGTCGGTCTTGCGGCTGAATGTGGCGAGCCACCGCTCGCGCTGCTCGCGGTTTAGTTGGCGGGCGTGGGCGCGTCCGACGATATGAGCCAGGTAGCCGGCGGCGCGCACCGCCTCCTTGCGGGAGAATTGCTCGATCTCGAGCTTCAGATCCTGTGGCTTCAATTCGCGCAGCACCACCGGCCTGCCGAGCAAGGTGGCCGGGATCATCCGGTCGCCGAGATGCGGGGCCAGCGCGCGCGCGCCGGCGACGACTCGCTCGGCATCGTCGCTCGGCATGATCGCGTCGTCGGCGGCCGGTGCGATCGGCGCGACCGCTTCCTTGATGTCGACGAGCGCGAAATGCTCGCGTTTCTTTCCCGCTTCGCGCACTCCGAGCAGGACTGCGTAGCGAAGGTTGCCGAGCGAGCTGCAGCCCTTCTTCCAATAAGCGGCGTCGACCACCCTTAGCCTGCCGGCGTCGCTCAGTCCGGCCAGCCCCAGCGCTGGCTCGCGCACCGCCGGTTCCTCGAACAGGGCATGGATCGAATCGCGCTCTTCGCGGCTGATCGACCAGAAGCGCTTGCCGAGCTTGATGTCGGGATCGGTGTCGCCGATGCGCTCCTCGGCGAGATGGCGCCAGCGTCGCCCGGCGGCCCGCTTGCGCACGGTGCGAAGCAAAGCCGGCTCGACGACGTCCGTGCGATCGGTGGGATCGATGGCGAGCGCATAGCCTTCGGCCATCGCCTGTACCATGTGCGCGGTCGTCACTCCGGGAAGATCGGAGCTTCGCGCAGCGGATTCGAGCGAGAGGCCGAGGCGGACGAGATCGAGCGCCGGATTGCCGATCACCGTCTGGTCGAGGTCGCGGATCTGGATTTCGATATTCTCGTCGGCGTCCGCGATCGGGCCGAGATTGCCGAGGTGGCAATCGCCGCAAATCCAGATCGAGGGTCCTTCGGCGACCCGCCGCGCGGCCGGCGACTGCGCCAGCCACTCGTAGAATTTCGCCGTATTGCCGCGCACATAAGCGTGTACCGAGCGGGCCATCTTCAGCGCGCGGACCTGGTGAAGGGCTTCGACCCGGTCCTGAGGCGCTGGCTTGCTCACCCGGCCTATACCGAGAAGCGGCGGGAAATGTTCCGCCGCTTCCCTAGCGCCGGGTTTCGGACAGGAAGA
>JAQGLD010000552.1 GCA_028293055.1 Alphaproteobacteria bacterium | reverse complement strand
CGGCATCGATCACCTCGGCGAGCAGGTCGATGCCCGGCTGGTGATAGACGCAGGTGTCGAAGAACACGTTCTTCATCAGATGCCCGTCGAGCGTGGGCTTCTTGAGCATGTCGGCCAGGCCGCGATACCGTCCCCAATGATAGCGCACTGCGCCGCCGCCGTGCGGGATGATGAACCGCAGGGTCGGGAAGTCGCCGAACAGATCGCACTGGATGAGCTGCATGAAGGCGATCGTGTCGGCGGCGATGTAGAAGGCGCCGGTGGCGTGGAGCGCCGGATTGCACGAGCCCGAGACGTGGATCATCGCCGGAACGTCGAGCTCGACCATCTTCTCGTAGAACGGATACCAATAAGGGTCGGTCAGCGCCGGAAAGGTGAAATGGCCGCCGGCCGGATCGGGGTTGAGATTGCAGCCGATGAAGCCGAGCTCGGTGACGCAGCGCTCGAGCTCCTCGATCGAGCCGGCCAGGTCCGCCTTCGGCGATTGCGGGAGCATGCAGACCCCGGCGAAGATCTCGGGATAGAGGTCGACGCAGCGCTTGATCAGATCGTTGTTGGCGCGCGCCCAGGCCTTCGACACGGATTCGTCGCCGACATGGTGGGCCATCGCCGAGGCTCGCGGGCTGAAGATGGTCATGTCGGCGCCGCGCTCGCGCAGCAGGCGGATCTGGTTGGCCTCGAGCGTCTCCCTGATCTCGTCGTCCGAGAGGCTCGGATAGGCCGGCGGCTCGGTGCCGGCCTTGAACGCGGCCTTCTGAGCGTCGCGCCACTGGTCGTGGGCGGCCGGGGCGGTGGTGTAATGGCCGTGGCAGTCGATGATCATTCGGAGGTCCTTCCCTCGATCTGCGCAATCTTCGCGGCGAGGCTGCCAGCGGGCCGAGCGATGCGCAGGCTGCCGATCTCGCGCTGGCGCAGCGCCGTGCCGCGTGTCATCGCCGGCTCGACTCCGAGATCCTCGAGCGTCCTGACCACCTCGTCCATCTCCTCCGCGCGCCTCAGCCCGTGGACGATCATCCGGTCGAGATTGTAATTCGCCCGCTCGGCCCAGGGCATCGCCTTGTCGCTGGCGTCGAGCGAGGCGAGCACCTCGTCGGCGACTCCGGCGGCGTGGGCGGCGAGCATGCATTCGGCGGTGAGCGCCTCGATGCCCTTGACCATCACCGAACGGATCATCTTGATCGCAGAGGCCTGGCCGACGCGCGGCCCGACGATGCGCAGATTGGAGAAGCCGAGCGAGCGCAAAGGAGTCTCCGCCGCGGCGGCGGCCGGGCCGCTGAGCAGCAAAGGCACCGCCAGCCGGGCCGGATTGACCGGCGCCAGGATCGCAACATCGAGATAGTGGCCGCCGCTCGCCTCGATCGCAGAAGCGGCCTCGCGCTTGCTGCCCGGCGCAACGCTGTTCAGGTCGCAATAGAGGGTTCCGGCGGCGGTGAGGCCAGCGGCCTCCCGAGCGACCGCGACGGCCTGGTCGGCGGTGACCAGGCTGAGCACCAGCCCCGCCCCTTCGAGCGCCGCGGCGAGGCTTTCGGCGCCGTGGATTCCAGCCTGCCGGTAGTCGGCCTGCTTGGCCTCGCGCGTGGCCGGATCGTCGGTAAGCTTGTCATAGGCGCGCGCCCTTCCTGCCCAGCCTGAGGCAAAGGCCTGCCCGGCCTCGCCGAAGCCGATTAGGGTGACGCTCTCCTTCATCGACCGCGGCTCTGCGCAAGGCCGCGGCGGTGCGCCAATCCAAAGCTCGGCCGCGCCATTAGATAAAGCTAATCCTGGGGCGGGCCGATGCGCTTCGCTTCGGCTTCGACCGCCTCCCGGAAACGACGCTGCAGCCGGGTCGGCCGCCATGCGACGCGAGTGGTGATTCCGATCAGCCGGCTCGGATCGCCCGGCGCTGGGCCGATCCGTGCAAGCCAGCCCGCCTCGAGTTCGACCGCGACCTGATCGGGCGAGAGCAGGGTCAGATAATCGCCCTGGACGAGCAACTGGCGGACCACGATCACCGATCCGCATTCGATCGCAACCGGCGGCGGCTCGACTCCGCTGCCGACGAACATCTGCCGCCACTGGCTGCGCAGCGGAGTGCCTTCGGCTGGCACGATCCAGCTGAAGCCGGCGAGCGCTTCGACGCTCGCCGGGCCGGGGCTGGTGAGCAATGGGTGGCGGGCGCCGCCGAGGATCACCGGGCGGTCGCGGAACAGTGGCTGCTGGTCGAGATCGTCGCCGACCGGGCCGTCGCGCAGCGCTCCGAGCATCAGGTCGATCTCGCCGTCGCGCAGCGGCCCGACCAGCTCGGCATGCGAGCCTTCGACGATGGTCACCGCCGCTTGGGGATGGTCGCGATGGAACGCCGCGAGGGCGTTGGGCAGCAGCCGCGCCCTCGACAGCGGCATAGCGCCGACCGAAATCCGGCCGACTTCGCGTCCCTGCAGCGCCTCGAGATCGGCGAGTGCGGCGCGAAGCTCGGCCTCGGCGAGACGAAAGCGGCGGGCGATGGCGAGGCCGCGCGGGGTCAAGGCGATCCCGCGGCCGCGGCGCTCGACCAGTTTCTGGC
>JAQGLD010000551.1 GCA_028293055.1 Alphaproteobacteria bacterium | reverse complement strand
ATTTCGTCGGCAGCACACGATTGGGTCCTTCATCGTCGATTTCGTCTGCCTGAAGCGGAGGCTGATCGTCGAAGCCGATGGGGGGCAGCACAACGACAAGGCCGACGCTGCGCGGACGGCGTACCTGCACGCTCAAGGGTTCAGGATGGTTCGCTATTGGAACCACGACATCCTCGAAAATATCGACGGCGTGTTGGAGTCTTTGCTACTGAAGTTGGACCACTGAACCTCTCCCGTTTTTCGCGGGAGAGGAGGGGCCCAAGCGAAGCTTGGGAGGTGAGGGTCTGTTGCTCCGACTCAGCAAGACCCTCACCCCAACCCTCTCCCGCGAAAAGCGGGAGAGGGAGCTTATTGCACGTTCCCCATGGCATTCCCCGCCGCCGCATTCGCATCGGCCTGGTTGGCGAGCAGCGCCTCGGCCTCGTTGTCGAGCGGGGCGATGGCTTCGCCGGTTCGATTCTCGGCTTCGGCCTCGAGCGCCTTGTAGCGGTCCTGCAGCGCGCGCGAGGCGTTCTCGGCGCGGGTCTGGACATTCTCCTCCTCCTGCGGGTGGCAGGCGGAGAGCGCGCCGAGCAGGGCGCAGCAGAGTGGCGCGATGAATCTGTGTCTCACCGCGCTTCTAGAGCATGACTGAAGGCTGGGGAAAAGAGCGGTCGCTTGGACGGCGCTCAAAAAGAAGTGGGGAGCTTCTGTTGCTCGGTGCTCCCCGTACCGCCGGTGTCTGCTTCTGTTGCCCGGTGCAGCCCGAACCGCGCTTTTGGCCTACTTAATCTTACCCGTGAGGGTTGGGATTAAGCAGCAATCGCGAGCGCCGTGTTATCGTTGGCACTTGTGGTTATGAACGGTTTTACGGCGCATTCAGGCCGGGCAAAAACAATGCTTTTGAACACACGTCGATCCTAGTTCGGCCCCGTCAAAGGCCCCGGCCTGAGCCGGGACATATGGTGGAGCCGCCGGGTACCGCCCCCGGGTCCGCTGCGTCTATTGCACACTGCAATTTATCGCCATAGCCGGGCGAACCCGGCACCCTCCATATAGGCGGTTGCGGGTAAATTTAAAGCCTCGAAGGAGCGCCCGTTGCGGCTCCGGTCCGAACTCCCTACGTGATGGGCCGAACGAGAGGGGAGCTTCCAAATGACCCGCACGCGTCTCAATGCCTTGTTGCTGGTGCCGGCCGCCGCAATCTCCCTGTCGGGCTGCGGAATCAATTCGATCCCGACCGCAGAGGAAAATGCCAAGGCACGCTGGGCCGATGTCCAGAACCAGTATCAGCGCCGCGCCGACCTGATCCCGAACCTGGTCGAAACGGTGAAGGGCTATGCCGCGCAGGAGAAGAGCACGCTCACCGCGGTCACCGAAGCGCGGGCCAAGGCGACGTCGATCCAGGTCAGCGCCAACGATCTGACTGATCCCGCGAAGGTCCAGCAGTTCGAGCAGGCCCAGGGCCAGCTCAGCCAGTCGCTCGGACGGCTGCTGGTCAGCGTCGAGGCCTATCCGGACCTCAAGTCGAACCAGAATTTCCTCGCCTTGCAGTCGCAGCTCGAGGGGACCGAGAACCGGATCACGGTCGCGCGCGGCGATTACAATAATGCGGTCCAGTCCTATAACACCCAGATCCGCACCTTCCCGGCGGTGATCGGCGCCAAGGTCTTCTACGGCTCCAAGCCGATGACTCCGTTCCAGGCGACGAGCCCCAATGCCGAGAAGGCGCCGACGGTCAGCTTCGGCAACAGTGCCGGCTGATCCATTTGGCCAGACGCCCCGCGGTGCTCAGATTCGCGCTGCTGCCGGCACTTTTGCTGCTGACGGTGCCGGCCGCCTGCCGCCAGCCGACCCCGGCGGCGCAGGCGGCGGAGCCGCATTTTCCGACCCTGACCGGACGGGTGGTCGATCAGGCCGATCTGCTTTCGCCCCAAGTCGAAGCGCGGCTCGCGGCCCAGTCCGAAGCGGTAGAGCGGGAGATCGGGCCGCAATATGTGATCGTCACCGTTTCCAGCCTGCACGGACTTGCGATCGAGGATTATGGCGTGAAGCTCGGGCGCCGCTGGGGCATAGGCAGCAAGGCGCGCAATGATGGCTTGCTGCTCATCGTCGCGCCTCATGAGAACGTCGCTCGGATCGAGGTCGGCTACGGGCTCGAGAAGAGGGTGACCGACGCCTTTGCCGCGAGGGTGATGCGCGAGAAGATGGTGCCGAGGTTCAAGGCCGGCGATTTTCCGGGCGGTATCGAGGCCGGCAGCGCCGAGCTGGTGCGGCGGTTGCGCTCCAAACAGACGGACCGCGAGATCGCGGTCGAGGATCGGATGGTCATATGAGCTACGCGCGCCTCTTTCTCTTATTGCTGGTCCTGGTCTCCGCGCCGGCCGCGGCGCAGGACTTTCCCAAGCTGACCGGCCGGGTCGTCGACGCCGCGGACTTGCTAAAGCCCGAGGAGGAAGCCGCGCTCACCCAGAAGCTCGAGGCGCTCGAGAAAGCGAGCAGCCGCCAGCTGGTCGTCGCCACCATCCCCGATCTCCACGGCGATGCGATCGAGGATTATGGCTACAAGCTCGGCCGCGCCTGGCAAATCGGCCAGAAGGGCGCCAATAACGGCACGATCCTGATCGTCGCGCCCAACGACCGAAAGGTGCGGATCGAGGTCGGCTACGGCCTCGAGCCGATCCTCACCGACGCGCTGTCGAGCGTGATCATCAGCACCCAGATCCTGCCCCGCTTCAAGCAGAACGACTATGTCGGCGGAATCAACGCCGGAACCGATGCGATCATCGAGCAGCTCCAGGCGCCGCCCGAGCAGGCGGAGAAAAGGGTTCTCGAAGCCAAGGCGCAGCAGGCCGCGGCCTCGTCGCACCGCAGCAGCAATGGCTCCTTCTTTCCCTTCTTCTTCTGGATCATCGTCATGGTGTTCATCCTGATCCCGTTCGTGCGCGCGCGCCACGGCGGGAAGCGCTTCGGCCGCAGCGGGCTGCCGGTGGTGATCTGGGGACCGGGGCTCGGCGGATGGGGCGGCGGCTCGGGCGGTAGCAGCTGGGGAAGCGGCGGCGGCGGCTGGGGGGGCGGCGGCGGCGGATTCTCCGGCGGCGGCGGCTCGT
>JAQGLD010000006.1 GCA_028293055.1 Alphaproteobacteria bacterium | reverse complement strand
GCTTTTTCTGGATCAGCTGGGTCTGCGCCAGCGGGCGTCCGAACTGCACCCGGTCCAGCGTGTACTGGCGGGCGCGGTGCCAGCAGTCCTCGGCCGCGCCCAGCGCGCCCCAGGCGATGCCGTAGCGCGCCTTGTTCAGGCAGCCGAACGGGCCCTTGAGGCCGCTCACGTTGGGCAGCAGGTTTTCGGCCGGCACGAACACGCCGTCCATCACGATCTCGCCGGTGATGGAGGCGCGCAGGCTCATCTTGCCTTCGATCTTGGGCGCGGAAAGGCCCTTCATGCCTTTTTCGAGGACGAATCCCCGGATCGCTCCGCCATGCGAGTCGGACTTGGCCCAGACCACGAAGACATCCGCGATCGGCGCATTGGTGATCCACATCTTGGTGCCGGTGACACAATAGCCGCCGTCGATCTTCTCGGCCCGGGTGCGCATGCTGCCCGGATCCGAGCCGGCGTCGGGCTCGGTCAGTCCGAAGCAGCCGACCCATTCGCCGCGTGCAAGCTTTGGCAGGTATTTGTGGCGCTGCTCCTCCGAGCCGTAGGCGTAGATCGGATACATGACGAGCGAGGACTGCACCGACATCGCGGACCGATAGCCGCTGTCGACCCGCTCCACCGCCCGGGCGACCAGGCCGTAGCTGACATAATTGAGGCCCGCTCCGCCATATTCGGTCGGAATGGTGGCTCCGATCAGCCCGAGCTCGCCCATCTCGTCGAAGATCGAGCGATCGAAATTCTCTTCGAGATAGGCCGCCGTGACTCGCGGCAGTAGCCGGTCCTGGGCATAGCCTTCGGCAGTGTCGCGGACGAGGCGTTCCTCGTCTTCGAGCTGGGCGTCGAGCGCGAACGGATCGGCCCAGTCGAAGGGAGCGATACGGGGTTCGGACATGCATTCCTCTTGGGGTTTGGAAGAGGGTCGTCCTTCGCCTTTTGCGGCCTTGAAGTCTACTCTTGGGGCTTGCTTGGGGATCCGCGGCTGGATCGAGCACGGCCACATTACGTATTATCCATTACGGACCTATCAGGAAGGCGCGGTGTTTACCGTCCCGGGCCAGCGCCAAAACCTCCCTGCTTTTTACCACGAGTGGCACGCGCGAGCCCCTATTGTCGCTGGCCCACCCGACGACGCCGGCGTCTGGGACCCGTCAGAACGTGATCTGACTTATGACGCGCTCGAGTGGGATCTTACGAGCGGTCTTGGCAGCGCGCCTTCATGCACCCGCCAAGGCGGCCTGCGCCGGAGGGACGACCTCGGCACCGGCACTGATGCGAAGACGGTATTGGCCAGCCATTGAGGTTCATGAGGAGGAGGGCGGGTCGGTGGCCAGACCGAGCCTCCCTCCTCCACTTCAGTCCCCGCGGCGACGTTCCCACTGATGGAAGATTGAAGGTGATGCCGCAGGGCCAATCTTCGTCACTGCCGCGACGCCAGCCGCGTGCTCCCCGACACTAGCGCGGCAACGCGCGCATCGGCGCGGCGCTGGGTCGCCACGCGGCAATGGTGGATCTCCAATTTCTCCTCGAGCTGCATTGTGCCCCCATATGAGCCGCAGACCGCCTCGACTGCCTCGGATATCCGATGATGCAAGGTAGCGAGCCCGGCGGGCGCGGAAAGATCGAGGTCCCTATAGTGCACGCTGCGCGAGTTGCTCTCGCGCTGGGAGGCGAAGGCTGGTGCGGCGACCAGGGCGGTCGCGGCGGCGATGGTGGCGAGCTTGCGAATGAACATGTCTGTCTCCCGTCCTCTCGGCGCGATCATCGTGCCGACCCCACATGTCTCGCCCGAACCGCTCGCGGACGAGAGGATGACGGCCTGATGATCGCCTGATGATCGCCTGATTTCGCCCTGACTTGTCGATGCGCGATCATCCATTGCTGTGATAGGGACGGCATGGGTGGTCGGAAATGATCGTCAGGGGGTCCGAATGATCGTCACGCGCATCGACCTGGGACTCGCATCGCCGAGGAAGCTGGGTCGGCTCGATCTTGATCCGGCCGTCCGCGAGATACGCCGCGACGACGGCGCCGCTGAGCTGGTCGAGCACCGGGTCATGCAGGTCCTCCTTGCTCTCATTGAGGCGCGAGGCCGCATCGTCCGCCGCGAGGAGCTTACCGAGCGCTGCTGGGAAGGGCGCATCGTGGGGGAGGACGCGCTCAACCGGGTCATCTCCCGCCTGCGCCGCGTCGCCGACGGGATCGGCAAGGACAGCTTCCGCATCGAAACGATCACCAAAATCGGCTACCGGCTGACCGAGTTGGAGGAGGGCGTGGCGAAGGCCGTCGCGCCGACCGCGTCCATCGAGCAGGTCCGATCACCATCCGCTCCCCGACTGACGCGCCGAGGCACGCTCGTCGGCGCCGCGGCGGCAGGCGTTGTGACGCTGGCGGGCGGCACCTTGTGGTGGCGGGACCGACGGCCGGCGCTGTCCCCCCCGGCCCGCGAGGCCATGGAACGGGGCATGGCGGCCTTCCGAACGATGACGCTCGATCATCTCGCCAGCGCCGCCGCCTACTTCCGTCAGGCGGCGGCGCTCGAGCCCGACTCAGCCGAGCCATGGGGCCGCCTCGCGATCGCCTACCGCTGGATGTACCGGCTCAGCCACGGCGAGACCGCCCGACTCGACGCCCAGCGCGCTCGCGAGGCGGCGAACAAGGCGCTCGCGCTCGATCCCGACAATGGGGACGCCCAGGCAACTTTGGCGACGCTGCAGCCCGAATTTCGCAACTGGCTCGCTTATGATGCCGCCTGCCGGCCCGTCCTCGCCAGTCATCCGGACGAGATGGGCATCAATATGCTTTACCTCGACCTGATGTCCAACGTAGGGCGGATTCGCGCCTGCGTCGGCATCAGCCGCCGCCTGCGCGCCGCTGATCCCGACTGGCCCTTCTTCCATTCTTCGCTCATACTCGGCAACTGGTGCCTGGGGCGTCTGGACGACGCCGACACCGTGATGGACGGAGCCTTCCGGCAATGGCCACGGGACATCAACATCTGGTTCGTCCGGCAGCGCTTGCTCGCTTATTCGGGACGCGCCGCGGCTGCACTGGCGATGATCGAGGATGTCGACAACCGACCGCTCGGACTTCCGGGGTGGGACTTCGATCTGGCCGCCGCCGAATCGCGGGCGTTGCTGACCCGATCAAAGGCGGACGTTGACGCCGCCTCTGCGCTCTACTGGGATAAGGCCCGCCAATCGGTGGGGGAGGCGGTCAATGCCTGTCAGTTCTTCGCCGCCATCGGGCGCAAGGACGATGCCTTTGCAATTCTGGAAGCGACCTATTTGAACCGCGGTTTCCACATCGGCGATCGCTACTTCGCTGAGGAGCAGGGCACTTATGCGGAACGGCGCAACCGTCCAACCTGGTTGCTTTGGCTCCCGTTCATGGCCGACCTGCGCGCCGATCCCCGGATGGCAGGCATCCTGCACGACATCGGCCTTATTGATTATTGGCAAAGATCCCGCACGCGGCCGGATTTCGCGGTCGCTGGCTTCGCCTGAAGCCTGGCGCCATGGCTCGCGGGCTTTGCGACGACGCGGCCAGCGATCAGGCATGCAGCTAGCGCGGCGCTTATCGGGACCGACTTGCCTTGCGCTGAGACTAGGCCCGCCCCGCATTTACAGAGAGCGCCGCGCGCGGGGACGACTGCGCTGACAGGCACGCATTCGCTCCGTCGTCCACCCTGCCGGAGCAAGTGGCGGGCATGGGCCGCGACACCCAGAGCGCCAATGCAGGCGTGTGCTAGCGCGTCGCCGCGCCTTCATTATCGGCTCTTGTGGTCATCTGCGGCTGAACCTTGTCCTGCTTCGTAACCCGGGTCGGTTCTGAATCGTTGCCGAGCGACGACTTTTCATCGTCCCGGGAGCCGACATCGGTCGCGACGTTGCCGCCGCCGCTGCCCGATTGCGTGGGCGCTTCGGGTTCATCGCGCAGGTCGGCGTCATCGCGCCCGCGTGCGGAATTGCTGTCTGACATCGGCATTCTCCAGATCGCCTTTGAAAACAACGCCCGGAGCCACCCTTCCGATCCCGCGCGCGATGGACAGTAGGTTCGCGCTCGAGCGCGTCGCCCTGCTCGGCCGCCCGGTCGGCAACAGCCCGGAGCCCGCAATCAGAGATCATTGCTGGGCTAGGCCACCGCCATCATCCGCGACGGATAAGGCGCCGCCAGCGAGCAGGCGTCCGCAGCCTCGCCGCCCAGCCAGCGGTCGTAATCCGCATCGTGCAGGATCACCGGCATCGCCTTGGGATGGAGCGGGGGTGACCAAAGGTTTGGCTCGTAGGTCAGGACGGCGAAGCGCGCCGATCCTTCGCTGAACTGCCAGATTCCGGCGAAGGCGGCATGCTCGCGGCCGGCAGGTCGAACCAGTGCTGGGCGGGGCGGCCGGCCTCGTCCTTGCCGGGCTTGGGCTCGGCGTGGGATGTGAACGCCACTTTGGCGGATGGGGTGGGATTCGAACCCACGGTGAGCGTGAACCCACGGCGGTTTTCAAGACCGCTGCCTTAAACCACTCGGCCACCCATCCCGGCGCGACGGCCCTAGTCCGCACAGGGCCGCTCGTGCAAGCCGTGCGACGGGCCGAGTCACAATCGCGGGCCGGCTATGGCATCAGGGGCGCATATCAGGGGGCGTCAGTGAAGCGTATTGTTTGGTTACTCGCAGCGGCATTGAGCTTCGCCTCGCCGCAGGCCGCATCGGCCCAGTCCGGCGGGTTGAGCGCGGAGGGATTTCGCGCTTGGCTGCCGTCGCTGCGCGCGCAGGCCGAGGCCGA
>JAQGLD010000413.1 GCA_028293055.1 Alphaproteobacteria bacterium | reverse complement strand
CTCTGCCCGATCGGACGACGATGCTGTTCGACTCCGCCAGCCGCGCCGTCCCCGATCCCCGCCGCTGGGAACGCGAGCTCTTCGCCCGAGTGCCCTACATCCAGCCGGGCAGCTAGGGTCGGAACCGTCCAGGTTTGCACCCTTGCCCCCTTCGGGGTGGCGGCACACCGGGCGACGCGCAGCGTCGAGCTCCCGGCGTCGTGGCGCTTCCACGCCTCCGGTCGCTCTCCGCCCGCCACAACCCCCTCTGCCACCCTCACGCGTGCAAACCTGGACGGTTTCGACCCTAGAGCCCGGATATTCCGGCGAGGGCCGCAATCGAGACTTTGCGGGATCGGCCGCGGCTCCAATCCTGACCCCGGTCCGCGCCCATGGGTGCCAACTTGAGACCCTCCCCTTGATGGGGAGAGGTTGAGGAGGGGTGGAGTCTCCGTCCGCCCGGCGGGGGCCTCTCAGTCCACCCCCACCCAACCCTCCCCCATCAAGGGGGAGGGAAATATCATATGTCGGGCACTCCAATCCTCCCTGTGAGCGAAGCTCATGGGGAGGGGGACCGCGCGAAGCGCGGTGGAGGGGCGAACGGCGCCGGACGGCCCCTCCACCATGCTCCGCATGGTCCCCCTCCCCATCCGCTTCGCGGACAGGGAGGACGAGTAAAGCCAAATGCGATTCCCCTGCCTGGTCCAGGGAGGGGTTAGGTGGGTCGGTCTCAATCCGGGAAGTGTTTCCAAAGGCAAACCCCACCCCACGCCCTACCCATATTCAGGAGCGAAGACCTTCCGCCATATGCGTCTCCCCTCGAAAAAGGCTCAAGAACGCGGTGCCGCTACAGCCCGGCCAACCTGCCGATACCCCAAAGGATCAGCCCGAACCCCGCAACCTTGCCGATCGCCGCTCCCCAGCCCACCAGCCTCTCGACCGCGACTAGAGCGGCGAGCGCCGCGATCCACAGCAGGTTCATCACCCCGCCCACGAACAGCAAGGCCAACAGCAGCCAGCCGCAGCCGACGCAATAGAGACCGTGCAGCAGCCCGACGCGCAGTGCGCCGGCTGCACCGGCCTGCCAGTGGCGCGTGAGGAAGGCTGCGGGCGATCGGCATTTGGCGAGGCAGGCGTGCTTGAGCGGCGACAGCTGGTACAGGCCGGCCGCCAGCAAGGTCGCTCCCGTCAGCCATCGCGACGTGACCCGCATCGTCGCCGCGTCCAGCAGCCCGGCCCTGGTCGCCATCGACTGGAGGCCGGTCGCCGCCAATGCGATCGCCAGCCAGGCCAGCAGATAGCCGGCCATGAAGATCCACGACCCGGCGATCGCGGGATCGTCGCGATGCGCGGAGCGGACGCGGCCATAGAGCAGGATCGCGGGCGCGGCCGAAGGCAGCATCATCGCCGCCATCATCACCCACCACATCACTAGCACGATCAGGAAACCGGGCGGAGCCGCGGCGCCCATCCCGGCCATCCCGTCGCCGCTCGCCAAGCCGGCGCCCGTCATCGTCCAGGTCCAGGCGAGCCCGGCGAGAAGGAAGATCGACGCGGCGACCACCGCGCGCTCGCCGCGGGCGATCCGTTCCGCCAAAGGCGGCCGGTCAGGCGCGGACGACACCGTGGCTGTTCAGGTGGAGCTTGGCGAACTGGCCGTAGCTGTCGCTGAGCGCGATCGCCATCGGGCCGCTGGTACGGCTCGACGCGCTGCCGATATCCGCAACTTGATATTCGAAGCCGTCGGGCAGCACGATCTGGGCGCGGGATTCGGCGCCGGTCACCTTGTTGCGCAGCGGCTCGCCGGTCATCTCGACATAATCGTCGATCACCATCCGACCCCGCCGTCCCTCGACGTCGAGCTCGAGCTTGATCTCGGCGAAGACCGGCGGGTGCATCGTCTCGACCGTCGAGGCATAGACCGCGAACATGGTCGCGAACGGGTCGGTATCCTGTCCGGTCATGATCCGCAGCAGCGCGTCGCGCTGCGCTTCGTCGGCGCGCTCATCGACGAACGCGATCACCTCGCCATGGCCTTCGTGAATTGCGCCGGGCCATTTGAAGATCGCGCCGATCCGCAGCCCGTCGAGGCGTGTGTCGCCGTGATGGCCCTCGTCGATCTGGATGCCGGCGACGGCGTAGCAATGGCCCTTGTCGGGCAGCCCGTTGAACTGGCAATTGCAGCCATAGGTGCACGAGCAATTGACGAGCTCGCGGCCTTTGAACTCCCACAGCGGCATCTTTCTCTCCTCGGCGAAGCGAGGGTTGGGCTTCTAGCATGAATTGGTGAGCCGCCACAGGCCCCTGACGGCGCGCAAATCGCGGCATCCAGACCCTTGAGCGCGCGGTCCGATGCCATCGGATGGCATACCGGTCCAGGGTCGGTTTCGACCCTAGGTGATCGAGCCGATCTTCGCGCCGTCGCGATAGACCTCGCACACCGGGCAGTCGGTATCATTGGCTGCCCTCTCGACGGCGTCCTTGTCGCTCGAGGCGAGAATGTCCTTCTTCTTCAGCACCGCGCCGTCCGGCTTGGCGACCTTGTTCACCCGATAATGCTTCATGAGCCCTCCCACCGCCAAAGTTGCCGGAGGGTCGAGAGATTTGCAAGATCGGAGGTGCCGGTGAATGGATTCAGTGGCGGTTGCGGGAATCCATGTCCGCGGCCAGGCCGAAATACCGCCACCGCGCATCCTGAGAAGGGATCGAGCTTGTCGAAACGGCGTATCGAAGGACCCGCCTCCCACGCAATTGCCCACGCCCTCCGAAGCTGCC
>JAQGLD010000489.1 GCA_028293055.1 Alphaproteobacteria bacterium | reverse complement strand
GGAGATCGCGGCTTCGATCGAGCAGAAGCTCCACTCCGCCGGCCTGGCGCTAGGCCGCCGCCCCGAGCCCTGGGCATGGGCTTTGTCGCGCCAGCTGCTCGACCCGCGCCAGCTCGACCAGCTCGCCGCCGAACGCCCCCGCCCGACCCGGATCCCGCCCGGCGACCCGATCGTCGACGGCGACGGCGAATGGATGGATTTCTATTGAGACCAAACCGACCAAGCGGGAAGGCGATCGTCATCGGTTTCATTGTCACCCTGAACTTGTTTCAGGGTCCAGCTCGTCATGCATCGAGTGGGTGGAGGCCTGGATGCTGAACCAAGTTCAGCATGACGAATGGGTCAATGCGATCTCGTCGCGCTCAAGGCATGGGCGAGGGACTCAGCTCGCCGGAAGCACCGGCTTGAGCTCGAGGATGGCGAGCTCGCCGCCGAGCAGCGGAGAGGCGAGGACCAGGCGGTAGCGGAACTCGCCGATCCGTTCGAAGATTCCGGGCACGCCATTCTCGCTGGTCTTGCCGTAGGGGGGCAGGGGGACGCTCCTGCCGCGCGCCGAGGAGCCAAGGAAGGTCAGTTGCGCGGCGCCGTCCTGGTCCCAGAGATAGCCGCCGATCCGGGTCGGAATGAGATCGGCAGTGAAGCTGAGCTGGCCGCCCTCGACCCCGACGAAGCAGAAGAAGCTGCGCCCGGCGACGAAGGGCCGGTCCCGCGGCGCCAGCGATCCGATCGTGTAGAGGCGGCACGAATAGGCGCCGGGCGACGGCGCCGGGCGGGGCAGCGCCGCTGCGGGGTCGAACAAATTGCCGGTCCGATCGAGGCTTCGGACGAAGCCGGCCTTGCGCGCCTTGGCGACCGCTTCGGCCCAGGCCGGACGCAGCCGGCCGAGCAGCTGCTCGTCTTTGGCCGTCGCGACATTGCGCCACGGGTCCCCGGCCTCGAGCGTCACGGTCGGCCTCGCTTTGGGCGGCCGGGTGAAGGACGCGCAGCCGGCCAGCGCCGCGCAAGCCGCGACCATGACCAGTGCCTTGGCGGCCTTCCCGCACTTCGCCACGAACCACCCCCGTTCAGCGCCGGCGCACGGCGCGCCGCCAGACCCAGTCTACACCAGCTCGGCGCAGGCGGCGGCGGCGATTCCGCAAGCCCGGCCGCGTTTTCGCCTCCTCTCGCCGCGTCGCGAACCGCGAAAATGGTAGCGCCAGGCTTTACCAGATTCGCGCCGGCCCTTGTTGGTCGGGCCGAAGCGCGGCTAGGTTCAATCCGGCCAAGGGGGCGCCGCATCATGTCGCAATCGGATTTCGGCAAGCCGCCGCTGCTTGTGCGCCTCGCCATCCTGCTGCTCGTGCTTCTGCTCCTGGTCGGGCTTCCGCTCGGCTCGCTGCTGTGGATGATTTCGGTGCCCGGGCGAAGCTGGACCGGCCCGCTGCCGCCGCTCGATCGGCAGGAGACTGAGCTGGCGGGCCGGCTGGAGACGCATGTCCGAACCATCGCCAGCGAGCCGCACAATGTCGCCCATCCCGAGGCGCTCGAGCGCGCCGCAGCCTATCTCGAGCGCAACCTCGTGGGGAGCGGCTATCGGGTTCGCCGGCAGAGCTTCGCGGCGGGCGGAATATCGGTCCGCAACCTCGAGGTCGCGATCGCGGCGGCGGCCCCCGGCCGACCGGCTCTGATCGTAGGCGCCCATTATGACAGCTTCGGCGACGCGCCCGGCGCCAACGACAATGGCAGCGGCGCCGCCGCATTGCTCGAGCTCGCCCGCAGCCTTCGGGACCTCGACGGACGCTCCGCGATTCCGATCCGGCTCGTCCTGTTCGTCAACGAGGAACCGCCCTTCTTCCAGACCGCGAAGATGGGCAGCCTGGTCTATGCCCGGGCGCTGGCGAACAGCGGCGTTGCGGTGATGGGGATGATCTCGCTGGAGACGCTCGGCTTCTACAGCGACCGCGAGGGGAGCCAGCATTATCCGGCGCCGCTCGGGGCCTTCTATCCGACCCGGGGCGATTTCGCCGCTTTCGTCGGCCGGGTCTCGTCGCGCGACTTCGTCCGAAGGACGACAGCTTCGTTCCGCTCCGTCGCCCGGTTCCCGAGCGAGGGCGGAACCGCGCCCTCTTTCCTCGCCGGAATCGACTGGTCGGATCACTGGTCGTTCGCCGAGGCCGGGATGCCGTCGCTGATGGTCACCGACACGGCTCCGTTCCGTTATCCTTATTACCACAGCCCCCAGGATAGCCCCGACAAGGTCGACTATCGCCGGCTGGCGCGCGTGGTTTCGGATTTGGGAACCATGATCCGGACCATGGCGGAGCCCGGCGCTGCGCGCCGCTGACGGCGAGAAGCTATTGCGTTTCGGCGCGAATCCGCCCGTCCGCGGCGTTCGAGGCTTGACGGCGGGCGCAAGCGGCCCAAGAGACCAAGCGGACGAAATCAGGAGCGACGATGTTCAGGAAAGCCCTTGCCGCGATCGCGGCGCTCAGCCTCGCCGCTTTGCCTGCTCTGGCTCAGCCTGCTTTGGCCCAGCCCAACCGGCCACCCGAGGAGCACAGGGGCCCGATCTCGAGGCAGACCTTGATTCCGCTCGGAATCATCGTCCTGCTCACCGCCCTGGTCGTCGCCTACACCCTCCACACCCGCCACAACGACCGCCCGGCGAGCCCCTGATCGGCGCCACTGCGGTCGATCGCGGTCCGCGGCGTCTTGCTGCGTGCATCGCGAAGGACATGAGACGGCTCGCGGGCGCGAAGTCTCCCTCCGGGGGCTGCGTGCCCGCGCGCGTCGTTCGATCGCCGGCATGGGGCACGCGTCCTCGCCGGGAAGGCCCGCGCCAGTAAGCGTTGAGGAGGTCCCGCGCCCCGGCGGCGACCGGGACCTCCTCCTCGGCCGAGTCCAGCCACGGCGCTGGTGACAGGGTGCGTGACGGGCGTCTAGACGAAGCCATGACGGCCGACCCCTCCGGACTGGCAGAACTCTATCTCCGGCACCGCGCGGAGCTGGCGCGGTTCCTCGCCGCCCGCACCGGCAGCCGCGAGGAAGCCGAGGACATCGTCCAGGAATTGTGGCTCAAGCTGAACGGCGCCGATTCCGGCCCGGTCGCCAACGGCCGGGCCTATCTCTACCGAATGGCGCAGAATCTGGTGCTCGACCGGATCCGCGAGCGCAGCCGCCGCGGTGCGCGCGAGCGCCTCTGGCAGGACGAGGAGATCGGCTATCAGGCCGGCGAGGCCATGGACGCGCGCTCCAATCCCGAGGCCGAGGCCGCCGAGCGCGAGGAGGTCGCCCTGGTCGCCTCGGCGATCGCCGCCCTTCCCGAAGGCGCGCGCCGTGCCTTCCGGCTGCACAAGATAGACGGGCTGAGCCATTCCGAGGTCGCCGAACGGCTCGGGATCAGCCGCAGCGGCGTCGAGAAGCATATTGCCGTGGCGATGAAGCATCTTCGCCAGCGACTGGCGGACTGAGGCGGGATGGGGATGGTGACGTCTGAACGGCAACAGGGAGCGCCTGGCATGCGGACCGGATCCGCTGCGGCGAATGTGACACGGTGAAAGAGACCATCCTCGATCAAGCCCTGGCCTGGCATGGAGCGCTCGCCGGCGATCAAGCCGACTGGGACGGCTTCACCCGCTGGCTCGAGGCCGATCCGAGCCACCGCGAGGCGTTCGATTCGGTCGCCCTGCTCGACGACCTGGTCGATCGCCACCGTCCGACCCTGGCCGCCTTGTTGCCGCCGGATCCCGAGTCTCGCTCCGCGCCGCGATCGCGCCGCTTGCGTGGCTTTGCCGGCGGAGGGGCGATCGCCGCCGGAATCGCGGCCCTGCTCGTCCTGTTCCGGCCCGAAGCCGCAGTCCCGCCGACCTGGTATGCGACCGCGAACCTGACCCGCGAGATCGCCCTCGCCGACGGCAGCAGGGTCGCTCTTGCCGCCTCGAGCCGTCTCGGGGTCGCCGCCCGCGGCAAGGAATTGATCCTGGCCGGCACCGCCAGCTTCGACGTGCCGCACCGGCCCGGCCGAGTGCTGACCGTCCATGCCGGCGGAGTCGACCTCCAGGATATCGGCACTCGATTCGAAGTCTCGACCGGGCCGGGCGCGCTCAGCGTCGCGGTCGCCGAAGGCCGGCTGACCGCCCGCCTCGCCGACGGCCAGACCGTGGGGGTCGTCGGCGGCCACCGCCTGCTGGTCGACTCGCGCAACGGCAGCGCCGAGCTGAGGCCGTTCGCGCCGCGCGATTATGCCGCCTGGCGGAGCGGCCGGCTGGTCTACGACAATGCGCCGCTCGCTTTGGTCGCAGCGGATGTCGCGCGTTTCGCCGGCAAGGGGATCAGGATCTCGCCGGACCTGTCGTCGCGCCGCTTCTCGGGTGTCTTGACGATCGGGGACGGGTCGGGCCTTGTCCGCACGCTTGCGCAATTCATGGATCTCGATGTTCGGCCCGAAGGCCATGGCGTCCGTCTTGTGCCTCGCGGCGCCGGCGGCCGCCGCATCCGCTGAGGCGCGGGAGCGGCCGGTCGCGGTCGACCTCAAGGCCGGTCCGCTCTCACGCAGCCTGTCCGATCTCGCCGCCCAGGCGAGCGTGTCGATCGGCGCCCCGGGCGCTCTGCCCGACATCTCGACTCCGCGGGTCAAGGGGCGGATGACTCCGGAGCAGGCGCTCGCCCGCCTGCTCGCCGGCACCAGGCTGCGGGCGCTGCGGGTCGGCCCCGGCGCCTATCGACTGATTCCGGCGCCGGCGGTTCGTGCCCCGCCC
>JAQGLD010000483.1 GCA_028293055.1 Alphaproteobacteria bacterium | reverse complement strand
TGCCGGCTCGTCTCCTCGGAAGGATCGGCCGGCCTCACAGCGCTCTCGGCAGCCAGCGATGTTTCGGCCGCGCGCCCTTCGGCCGCACTGAGCAGGGCGCGCACCGCTTCGACGAAGCGCACCAGCGAGATCGGCTTGGAGACATAGCCCTCTGCGCCGGCGTCGCGGATTCGTTCCTCGTCGCCCTTCGCCGCATAAGCGGTCACCGCCATCACCGGTATCGCCTTGAGCTCGGCATCGGCCTTGAGCTGGTCGATCAGCTCAAGCCCGCTGATATGCGGCATCTGGATGTCCATCACGATCAAATCGGGCGCGAATCCCCGCGCCCGGTCGACAGCCTCTCGGCCATCGCGCACCGGCTCCGCGTCGTAGCCGTGCACGCGAAGCAGATCGCAGAACAGCTTCAGATTGAGTTCGTTGTCCTCGACAACCAGGATTTTTTGTCCCACGCGGCGACCCTAGAAGATGCATAGAGCTGACACAAACAATGCCGATCCGGCGACCCTGGCGCTTTCGGCGCTCGGCTGGATCCTGTCCGATACCGAGCGCGCGCAGCGGCTGCTTGCTCTGACCGGCCTGACCCCGGAGGATCTTCGCGAGCGGCTCGGCGAGCCTGGCCTGCTCGCGGCCGTGCTCCGCTTCCTCGAAGCGTATGAGCCGGATCTCCTCGGCTGCGCGGAGGCGCTGGACGTGCCGCCGCAGGCCCTGGTCGAAGCGCGGCGGAGGCTCGATTCGTGAGCCGGCCGCTGCTGATCACCGATTGCGACGAGGTTCTGCTCCACATGGTGAGCCACTTCGCCGACTGGGTCTCGGAGGATTATGGCATGACCTTCCAGCTCAGCGCGCAGGGTTTTCGCGACGCGCTCCGCGAGGCCGACGGCCAGGTCGTCGAGGAGACGCGGATGTGGTCGCTGCTCGACGGCTTCTTCAGCAGCGAGATGCATCGCCAGAATATTGTGCCGGGCGCTGCCGAAGCGCTGGCTCGGATCGGCGAGCAGGCCGACATCGTCATCCTCACCAATATCGGCGACGATTATCAGGCCGGGCGAATCGAGCAGCTCGAACGGTTCGACATACGTCACCGGGTGCTGTGCAATCGCGGCGGCAAGGGCCGGCCGGTGCTCGAGCTGATCGAGCAGATGCGGCCGAGCGCGGCCCTGTTCGTCGACGATCTCGCCATCCACCACGAATCGGTGGCGAACCATGCTCCGTCCGTCTGGCGGCTGCACATGATCGCCGAGCCGCTCATCGCCGAGCACACGCCGCCCGCCGACCATGCCCATGCGCGAATCGACCATTGGGACGAAGCGGTGGAATGGATCGAGGCCCGGCTCGCCGAGGGACCGGCGCCGGACTGATCAGGCTTTGGCGGGCACCGGCGCGCCTGCGGGCCGCCGGAAGGACGGCCGCTTGAGATAGGTGAGCTATCGCCACAGCCATTCGGCCGGGCCGAAGCGGAAATGGCGAAGCCGGATCGGGCTGATCGCCAGAATCAAGACGGATGCAGAGCAAAGACCGGCTGCGGGGTGGCAAGGCCAGGCGCGCCGTGCCACAGGCGCTGCGACCGACATTCGGAGCGAGTCATGAATCGAACCATCCTGATCACTGGCGCGACTTCGGGCATAGGCGCGGCCTCGGCTCGGCGCTTCGCGCGCGACGGTTGGAAGGTCATCGCCACCGGTCGTCGCAAGGACCGGCTCGCCACCCTGGTCGAGGAGCTCGGCCCGGACAGCGTCCATCCGATCGCCTTCGACATGCGCGACGAGTCCGCGATCGACTCCGCTGTGACCGGGCTTCCTCCCGCCTTTCGCGACGTGGATGTGCTCCTCAACAATGCGGGCCTCGCGCGCGGCACCGAGCCTGCCCAGGAGGCCAAGCTCGAATATTGGCGGCAGATGATCGACACCAACATCACCGGACTGGTGACGATCACCCACCGGCTGCTGCCGACCCTGATCGCCCAGAAGGGCCTGATCCTCAACCTGAGCTCGACCGCGTCGACCTACCCGTATCGCGGCGGGAACGTCTATGGCGGCACCAAGGCCTTCGTCAGCCAGTTCTCGCTCCACCTCCGGGCCGACCTGCACGGCACCGGAGTGCGGGTATCCTCGGTCGAGCCCGGCATGGTCGAGACCGAATTCACCTCGGTGCGCACCGGCAGCCAGGCGGCGTCGGACGAGCTCTATCGCGACATGGACCCGCTCACCGCCGCGGACATCGCGGAGACCCTCTTCTGGATCGCGACCCTCCCGCCCCATGTGAACATCAACGCGATCGAGCTGATGCCGGTCGCCCAGTCCTTTGCGGGCTTCCAGGTGGCGCGCGCCGCATCGCCGTCTTGACCCGTCCACGCCAGCAGTGCTTGAGGACAATATGACCGACAGCATCGAAAGCCGGCTCGCCAAGCTCGGCATCGCCCTTCCCCACCCCGCAGCACCGATCGCGGCCTATGTCCCGGCGGTGGAGATAGGCGGGTTTCTCTATATTTCGGGCCAGCTGCCATTCCGTGCCGATGGCTCGCTGATCACCGGCCGGCTCGGTGCCGATGTCGACGTCACGCGCGGGTTCGAAGCGGCAGAACGCTGCGGGGTGATGCTGATTGCCCAGATGAAGAAGGCGCTCGGCTCGCTCGAACGGGTCGAACGGATCGTCAAGCTCGGCGCCTTCGTGGCCGGCGAACATCATTTCACCGAGCATCCCAAGGTCGCCAACGGAGCCTCGGAGCTGATGGAGAAGGTCTTCGGCGAGGCCGGACGTCATTCCCGAAGCGCCGTCGGAGTGCCGTCGCTCCCATTGGGAGCTGCGGTCGAGATCGATGCGATTGTCGCCGTTCGGGCTGGCTGATTCGGCGCTCGCCCCGGCGCCCGACAGGCGGCGGGTCGAAAAGCTCGGCAATCTTCCCTTCGCGCATCGCGGCCTCCACTTCGGCGGCCGGGTCGAGAACAGTCGCGCCGCGTTCGAGGCGGCGATCGCCGCCGGCCACGGCATCGAGCTCGACGTCCAGGCGAGCTTCGATGGCGAGGCGATGGTCTTTCACGATTACGATCTTCTGCGCCTGACCGGAGTCCATGGCGCGATTGCCGACCGCTCCGCGGCCGAGCTCGGCGCGATCCGGCTGACCGGCGCCGATACAATGCCGACCCTGGCCCAGGCCCTCCACATCGTCGCCTCGAGGGTACCACTGCTGATCGAGGTGAAATCGAAGGACCGCCGGATCGCCCGGCTCTGCCTCTCCGTCTATCGCGCGCTCGAAGGCTATCGCGGGCCGGTCGGAGTGATGTCGTTCAATCCCGAGGTCGCTCGCTGGTTCAGGCGCAACGCGCCGCGCGTGCCGCGCGGGCTGGTCGTCTCGGAGAGCGGCAAGAGGGGGCCGAAAGGGGTGATCGAGCGCCATCTCGCCTTGTGGATCGCAAGGCCGGATTTCCTGGCCTACGACATTCGAGACC
>JAQGLD010000475.1 GCA_028293055.1 Alphaproteobacteria bacterium | reverse complement strand
ATCGTCACCTCGGCGCCCATGTCCGAATAGAAGCTTGCGAACTCGACCCCGATCGCGCCCGATCCGATGACCAGCAGCTTTGTCGGCATCTCTTTCGGAACCATCGCGTGGCGATAGGTCCAGATGCGCTCGCCATCGGCCTTCGCGAAGGGCAGATCCCGCGCGCGGGCGCCGGTCGCGACGATGATATGCTTCGATTCGAGCTCGGTCGTCTTGCCGTCCTTGGTGACGTTCAGCCTGCCCTTGCCGGCCAGCACTCCGTCACCCTCGACGACCGCGATCTTGTTCTTCTTCATCAGGCCCTTGACGCCCGCGTTGAGCTGGCCGGCGACCTTGCGGCTGCGGTCGACGATCTTCGACAGGTCGAAGGCGGTCTTCTCAGCGCTGAGCCCGTAGGCGGAGGCGTGGGTCAGATAATGGTTGATCTCCGAGGTGCGGAGCAGCGCCTTGGTCGGGATGCAGCCCCAGTTGAGGCAGATGCCGCCCAGTTTCTCCCGCTCGACGATGACGGTCTTGAGCCCGAGCTGCGCCGCGCGGATCGCCGCGACATAGCCGCCGGGGCCCGAACCGAGGACGATGAGATCGTAGCTGTCGGCCATGGTGGCTCCTCTTGCTGATGCCGCCGGGAACGCCGAAACGCCTCGTGGACCCATGGCGCATAGCCAGATGGCGTTCCGACGCCAAGAGCGGAAGACAGGTCCGCGGACCGCTATTCGAAGACACGCTCCAGGGACATGCGTCTCCCCGGTAGGTAGGACCACCAGGTCAAGGCAGCCGCGGCGAGGACCGCGAGGAACTGAATCACCACCCAGACCGCCCCCGGTTCGTCAGAAGCGGTGCCGCTATTCTCCAAGACCCCGACCCCCGCATGCTCGAAGCCGGTGATGAGCAGAGCGGGCACAATCAGCATGATCAGGGGAAAGAGGAAAAGCGATACGGCCAACCACTTGCCGGAGCGGACCGGCCGCATCCTCCAGGCGATCAGTTCCACGATGACAAGCAGGACGATCATGGTGGGCGGGAGCAACAGCAATAAACCCAGTGCGGCCAGCCCGACCTGGCCCCAGCCGCGCGGCAGCTCGCCAAGCGCAAGCACGGCTGCAAATGCGAGCGCGGTCGTGATTGCGGTAACCAGCACTCGAACCCAAGCACGCGGCAGGTCGCCGGAGGCGTGACCCATTGTCCAGGCTCGCCACGCTGCGCCCCCAAGGACGAGCATCGCGATGATTGTCTTGGCAGCCTCCAGTCCGCTCACCTTGCGCGGTCGTTCACGCCGAGATTCCAGTCATGAGCGCCAGCCTAGTCGGGCAAAAAGCGCGCGTCGAGGGAAGGGCTCATTCTGCCTTCGGACGCCCTCTCTTCCTCGCCTCCGGCGCCGCCACCTTGACGCCGCGGCGGTGGAGCGCTTCGCGCAGCAGGCATTCGATCTCCGCGTTGACGCTGCGCAGATCGGCAGCCGCCGCCCGCTCGAGCGCAGTCCAGAGGGCTGGCTCGAGACGAAGCGGAAAGGCTTTCTTCGGCGGCGGCGGCACGGATCGGGCCTATTGGTAGAGCGTGCCGGTATTGACCACTGGCTGGGTGTCGCGCTCGCTGCACAGCACGACCATCAGATTCGAGACCATCGCCGCCTTGCGCTCGTCGTCCAGCTCGACCACGCCCTTCTCCGAAAGCAGCTGCAGCGCATTCTCGACCATGCTGACCGCGCCGATGACGATCTTCTGCCGCGCCGCGATCACCGCCTCGGCCTGCTGGCGGCGAAGCATCGACTGGGCGATCTCGGAGGCATAAGCGAGATGGGTGAGCCGGCATTCGTCGATCGTGAGCCCGGCGACGGTGACCCGATCCTGCAGCTCTGTCCTCAGCTCGCCATTCACCTCGTCGGCATGGCCGCGGAGCGTGGTCTCCTGATGCTCGATATCGTCATAGGGGTAGCGGGCGCCGATGGTGCGCACAGCGCTCTCGATCTGGACGAACAGGAAACGGGTATAATCGTCGACATCGAACAGCGCCTGGGCCGAGTCGGTGACCCGCCAGACGACATTGGTCGCGATCTCGATCGGGTTGCCGCGAAGATCGTTGACCTTGAGCCGCTCCGAAGTGACATTGTGGACCCGGGTCGAGACCTTGTTTCGAGTCAGCCACGGCCAGCGCCAGCGCAGACCGGTCTGGCGATCTGTGCCCTTGTAGGTGCCGAACAGGAGCAGGGCCGCGGCCTGGTTGGGCTGGAGCAGGTAGAAGCCGAAGATCGTCAGCAGAAAGAGTAGGCCAATCACGACGGTCAGGATGCCGCCAGTCACCGGATCGCGGGGGATCTCCACGATCGAGGCAATCTCGCCGGCCAGCAGAACCAAGGCGACGAGCAGCATCAGGTAGCCGCTGAATGTCTGCGCGGGCCGCTCACGGGACAGCCTGAGCGCCCTGTGGTCGGGGGTCGAAAGCGGGTCGTCGGTCATCATCACCTCCCTGTAATGATGATATCATATTTATATCCAGATTGGCTGGCAAGCGGAATCGTTACGGGTCCGCCGCTTGACCGGAGGGGGCCGCTGGATAGAGGGGACGGACCGCGCTTTTCCTTCGCGAATGGAGCCCCGTCCCGATGCCGACTCCCCGATCCGTTCCCTGGAAGCTGGTCGTGCACGGCGGAGCCGGAGCGATGAAGCGCGACTCGGTTCCGCTGGAAGAGGATCGCTCGGCGCGGGCGGCGTTGCACGCTGCGCTCGATGCGGGCGCGGCGATACTTGCTGCCGGAGGAAGCGCACTCGACGCGGTCGAGCAGGCGGCCCGGTCGCTCGAGGACGATCCGCATTTCAACGCCGGCCGCGGCTCGGTCTTCACCTTCGAGGGCAAGAACGAGATGGACGCCTCGATCATGGACGGGCGCGACCGCAATGCCGGTGCGGTCAGCGGAGTGTCCGCGACCCGCAACCCGATCAGTCTCGCCCGCCGGGTGATGGAGCAGAGCCCGCACGTGTTGCTCAGCCGCGAGGGGGCCGATCAATATTCGATCGACCAGAATCTCGACCAGGCGGGGCCCGAACATTTCGCCATTCCCGAACGCCGCCGACAGCTCGAGGAGCTTCGAGCGCACGGCAACGAGTTCGACGCAGCGCTGAAATACGGCACGATCGGAGCGGTGGCGGTCGATTGCGAAGGCCATGTCGCAGCCGCGACCTCGACCGGCGGCCTGACCGGCAAGAGATGGGGCCGGATCGGCGATACGCCCCTGATCGGCTCGGGCACCTATGCCGACGATCGCGCCGCGGCGGTGTCGGCGACCGGCGCGGGCGAGTTTTTCATCCGCGCCGCGGTCGCCCACGAGATCTGCGCGCGGATTCGGATGTGCGGTGAGACCGCGCGGGAGGCGGCCGATCGCGTGATCGACGATGTCGGCTCGCTCGGCGGCCGCGGCGGAGTCATCGTCGTGACACCAGCCGGGGAAGCTGCCTTTGCCTTCAACACTCCCGGAATGTATCGGGGAATCGCCTCCGCCGAGGGGGCGATGGTTGCCATTTACGACGACGAATGATGAGCACCGCCGTCTCCTTCCATCGAATCGCATTTCCCGAAGACCCGATCCAGGCTTCGGCGCGAAACCCAGCTAG
>JAQGLD010000467.1 GCA_028293055.1 Alphaproteobacteria bacterium | reverse complement strand
TGGCGATGATGCTGCTGATGCCGTTGCTCGCAGTGGCGCTCGCGGTGCCGCCGAAGCGAAGCACGTCGGGGCTCGGCATCTTCCTCGCGATCGTGCTCGTCGTCCTCTACCACAAGATCAATCAATATGCGGAGCGGATGGGCGCGCTCGGCAAGTTCGATCCGGTGATCGCCTTGTGGACTCCCTTCCTGATCTTCTCGACCGGGATCGTCTGGATGTACTGGACCCTCGCCTACAAGCCCGGCGGGCAGCCGATCGGAGCGCTCGAACGGTTCGCTGCCAAGATAGGCAAGGGTATCAGGCGCCTTGTCCGACTGGTCCGCCGAGAGCCTTCGCTCCCCACCGCGCCGGCCCCGGCCGAATAGATGATCAACCTTCGCTTCTTCCCGTCACGACGGATCGCATTGTACATGATGCGCCTGTTCCTGATGCGCAGCCTTGCGGTCCTCGCCGGCCTGGTGATCATCCTCCAGACGCTCGACCTGCTCGGCGAATCGGGCAAGATCCTGGCCTTTCCAGGCAATGGCGACACCGAAGTGTGGCGCTATGTCTCGCTGCGCCTGCCTCAGCTCGTCGCGCGCTTCCTGCCCTTCTCGGTGCTGCTCGGCACATTGATCGCGCTCGCCGGCCTCAACCAGAATAGCGAGATCATCAGCATGAAGGCGGCTGGAATCTCGGCCCACCAGATCATGGCGCCTTTGATCGTCGCCAGCCTGGGAGTCGCGCTCTTCACCTTCGCGTTCAACGAGCGAATCGTCACTCGCGCGACGGCGACCCTCTCCAGCTGGGAGGAGGTGGATTACGGGCCGGTGCCGCGCGACAGCGGGGTGAAGCCCAATGTCTGGGTCCATTATGGAGAGGATCTGATCTTCGCGCGGCAGGTGACCGGTGGCGGCCAGACGACGCGCCTGGCGGGGATGACGATCTACGACCGCCAGGGCGAGACCCTGATCCGAATCGTCGATGCGAAGAGCGCGGAGCGCCAAGGCGATCACTGGCTGCTGCGCGCGGTTTCGATCTTCGACGTGGACGCCGGGCGAGTGACCAAGCTTGCGACCCTCGCTTATGGCGGGACCCTCGATCCCCTCCAATTCACCCTCGCCAAGATCAGCCCGGACAGCGAGGATCTGCCGACCCTGCGCAACTCGATTGCCGAGCTGAAGCGCTCCGGCCGCCCGACCGACGCGCTCGAGGCTGGAATGTGGCACAAGATTTCGGGACCGCTTTCGGTCGTGCTGATGCCGTTGCTCGCCGCGGTCGCCGCCTTCGGGCTCGCCCGTTCCGGACAGCTCTTCGTCCGCGCGGTGATCGGCATGGCGCTCGGCTTCACCTATTTCGTCGCCGATAATTTCGCGCTCGCGATGGGCAATCTCGGGGCTTATCCACCCGCCTTTGCCGCGTGGGCGCCATTTGCCCTGTTCCTGCTGATCGGCGAGGCCGTGCTGATCCGGACCGAGGAGTGAGCAACATTCCCTCGGGCGACGGCGAGCCCGCCGTTTCCCCTGGCGAGACCGTCACGCGCGGCGAGATGGCGCGCGGCGCCGGGCTTGCCGGCCTGTCGCGCGCAGCCGCCCTGATCGAGGCGGTTGCCCAGCCGCTCTACACCTGGATGTACGGGCTCGCCGCCTACGGCATCTATGTGGTCCTGTGGGGCGCGATCAACCTGATCGAGAACATCATCGACCTGTCGATGACCGCGGCGCTGCAGCGCGTGGTTCCCGGCGAGGATGCGGAGCGCGCCGCCGGGGCCGTCAAGATCGCCCTGCTGATCGCGGTTCTGCCCTCGATCCTGATCGCCTTGCTGGTGACGCTCAACGCCGCGCGGGTCGCCACCCTGTTCTCGGCTGCGCCGGAGGATGTCGCGGACCTGCCGCGCGCGGTCGCCCTGTTCGCCTGGGGCCTGCCATTGTGGACGTTCATCGAGGTCGCGACTTCGGCCGCCCGCGCCCGCCGCGCATTCGGGCCGGAAATCCGCCTCCGCCTGTTCTGGGAGCAGATCGCGCGGATCGTGTTCGCGGTCGGCTTCTTCCTGGTCGGATTCGGAAGCGTCGGGCTGGTCGCGGCCCACCTCTGCTCGCTGGCCCTCACCGCCGCACTCTGCATTCCGCTGCTCGGCCGCTATTACGACCTCAGGCTGCTGGTCCGGGCGCCGATCGACCGCGAGCATGTGCTCCTCCTGCTGACCACCGGCCTCGCTCTGCTGCCGGCCAATTTCGCCCGCCGGCTGCTGGTCGATGCGCCAGCGGTGATCATCAACCTGCTGCTCCCCGGAGCGCGCGGCGCGGTCGCGGCAGGCCTGTTCGAGATCGCCCGCAAGATCGCCACCCTGCCGCTCGCGGTCCGCCAGGCCTTCCAATATGTCATGGCCCCCCTCGCCTCGGCGCAGGCGCGCAGCGACCGAAAGCAGATCGCGCCACTCTACCATTTCGCGAGCCGGATATCGACCGCTCTGGTGGTTCCACTCGCCGGCCTGCTTGCCTGCGCGGGCGCCGATATCCTCTCAATCTACCGCCCCGAGGCGATGCAGGCTCTGCCCCTGCTCTACATATTGGTCACCGCCCGCGCTGCCGAGGCGATCGTCGGGCCGGCGACTCCGATCATCGAGATGACCGGGCACCGGGTGCTTCCCCTGCTCAACAGCCTGCTCGGCCTGTTCGTCTGGGCAGTGCTCGCGATCGTGCTCGTGCCCTGGCTGGAGGCGCCGGGAATGGCGATCGCGGTCGGCTTCGCGACCGTTGCGATCGCCTACGCGGCGACGATCGAGCTGAGGCTCAGCGACGGCCTGACCCCGTTCGACCACAAGCTGGTCCATGGCCTCGCCGTCGCTTTGACGGGAGTCGCCCTGATGTGGCTGGTCCAGCATTTCACCCACGGCCCGGTCCGATTCGTCTCGGTCCTGGTCTGCTGGGCACTGGCGAGCTGGTGCGCGTTGCGCCTCGGTCTCACCCGCTCCGATCGCGAGGCCCTCGCTCCACTCTCCCGGACATTGCGCCTCGTCGCAAAGCCCAGCCACGCGACCGCCCCGGCGCCTTAAGGGGCAGACTCAGCCTCAAATCCGCCTTATTGCGAATCCAGGAGCGGAACCCATATTGATGAGCCGCGCGCGCCCCGCGTGCGGTTCGGCAAAAAAGCGAGGCGTATCAAGGTGAAGCTGGCTCAGGCAATGCGTCCGGACTTCTGGCGGAGGGAGCATCATCTCGACAAGATGAGCTTCAAGGAACTCGTCCTCGCCTATTTCCAATATCCAGCGATCATCGCCTATCTGGCGCTTTCCGTGGTCAGCATCGTCCTGTTCGTGCGCAACCCCGCACCGGTCGCGCCGACCCTGATCGCCATCGCGGTGGCGACCGCAATCTATCCTTTGGTCTGGTATGTCCTCCACCGCTGGGTGCTGCATAGCCGCTGGATGTTCAAGATGCCGATGCTCGCGGCGACCTGGAAGCGGATCCATTACGATCACCATCAGGACCCCAATCATCTCGAGGTGCTGTTCGGAGCACTTCACACCACCTTGCCGACGATTGCGCTTGCCACGGTTCCGATCGGCTGGGCGATCGGGGCGCCGTGGAATGCGGGCTTCGCCGGCGCCTGCGCAGCGCTCGCCACCGGCTTGATCACGACCTGCTTCTACGAATTCGTCCACTGCATTCAGCACCTCGCCTACAAGCCGAAGTCGAAGCGACTGGCCGAGATGAAGAAGCGCCACATGGCGCACCATTTCCACGACGAGAACGGCAATTACGGGATCACCACCTTCCTGTGGGACCGGCTGTTCCGCACCTATTACGACCGCGCCGAGCGCCCGGCGAAGAGCCCGACCGTGTTCAACCTCGGCTACACGCCGGAGGTCGCGGAGAAATATCCGCACGTCGCGCGGCTTTCGGGCGGTGTCGCGACGGGCCATCCGCGCCAGCGCGGACGGCAGGGCGCGATCGTCGATTAATTCGAGTCAACGTGCAGGGGGCGGCGGTGACAGCCTTGTCATGAGCCGCTACCAACCCGCCCCATGAGCGCTTCACCGAACCCGATCACCATCCGCCAGGTCCTGACCAAGGCCGACAAGAAAGCCTTCGTTGAGCTCGCCTACGAGCTCAACGCCAAGGATCCGAACTGGATTCCGCCGCTCAAGGACGAGGTTTACGGGCTGATCACCCCGGGCAAGAACCCCTGGTTCGAGCATGGAGAGGCCGCCTTTTTCCTCGCCGAGCGCGACGGCAAGGCCGTCGGCAGGATCTCGGCCCAGGTCGACCAACTCGTGCTCGAGCATATGGGCGCCGGAATCGGCCAATGGGGCATGTTCGAAGCGAATAGCGAGAAGGTCGGCCTCGCTTTGCTCGACCAGGCCGAGGCCTGGCTGCGCAGCAAGAGCATGACCCGGTCGATGGGGCCGTTCAGCATCGGCATCTGGGACGAGCCCGGCCTGCTGGTCAAAGGCCACGACCATCCGCCAACGGTGATGATGGGCCATAACAGTGCCGCCTACGAGCCGTGGGTCGAACTGTTCGGCTACAAGGGCGTCAAGGACCTGCTCACTTACGACCTCGACGTGCGCGACGGCTTCCCGCCGCTGATCCAGCGGATCGTGGCGATGGGCGAGAAGAACGCGCGTATCCGAATCCGCAAGGTCGACAAGTCGAAGTTCGACCAGGAAGCGGCCCTGATCCTCGGAATCCTCAATGATGCCTGGTCGGACAATTGGGGTTATATCCCGCTGACCCCGTCCGAAATCGCTTATGCCGGCAAGAAGCTGAAGCCGATCGTCTACGAGGACCTGATCCGGGTCGCCGAGGTGGACGGCGAGCCCGTTGCCTTCATGATGACCCTTCCCGATCTCAACGAGCTGACGAGGGACCTCAAGGGCGAGCTGTTCCCGTTCGGATTCGTCAAATTGCTGTGGCGGCTTCGCAAGCCGAAGACGCGGACAATGCGGGTGCCGCTGATGGGAGTGCTGAAGCGGCTCCACGGCACCCGGCTGGCCTCGCAGCTCGCCTTCATGATGATCGAATATATCCGCCGCGACGCGATTGACCGGTTCGGCACCGTGCGCGGCGAGATCGGCTGGGTACTCGAGGATAACGGGCCGATGATCTCGATCGCCGACGCGATCGAAAGCAAGGTCAACCGGGTCTACCGGATCTACGAGAAGGACATTTCGGGCCGGCCGGCGGGGGATTGAGGCCCCTGCTCCACAGCTAATTCCCCCACCAGCGCAACCACCGTGGCGGGCTCGGCTCGGGGACCTGCCGCTCGGGCGGATCGAGCGGATAATTGTAGGCGTCGAGGGGCAATCCGGTGGCCGCCATCAGAGCCCGGTTCGACTGCCAGTAACGCTGGCGCACCCAATCGTGGACCTCGCGACCGAGCACCGCTTCGGCACCCGCCGAGCGACCGAGCAGCGGCAACGCGTTGAGTCCCTCGCCGATGCCGCGCACCAGCCCGTACCAATAAGGCAGATGGGCGAGATATTGCTTGTCGATCACGGTCCGGCTGGTCAGCAGGTTGAGAATTCGCACCGCGTCGATGACTCGCAGGCCGTAGGCGCGGTTGGTCGAGCGCATCGTCAGCGCGCCGATGTCCACATCGAGATCGAGATCGCGGGCAAAGCCGGCGAGGAAGGTCGTGCGGTCCGCGCGGAACGCTTCGAACGGGTAGATATGGACATTTTCACTGCCGAACAGCGCGCGGTAGTGCGCGATCAGCGGGCCATATTCGTAATGATCGAAGGTGAAGCGCGGCGCCCGATGGAATTCGGCCCTCGCGCCCTTCAGATAATTCTGGGCGAAGGCGTAGCGGCGCAGCGAATATGTGCCGCCGCCGCGAACATATTGTTCGTAGCTGGCGGCGACGATCGAGGGCTGCGACCGGATGAAGATGACGATCCGGGCATCGGGCAGCACCGTCTTGATCCGCTCGGCGACCGCCTTGGAGAGATGGCCGCCGAGGCCGCCATTGTGGAGATAGCCGCTCAGCCCTTCCTCGCAGAGCGCGACCCTTTCGATTCCGTCGGTGCCTAGCTCGGCGAGCGCGGCCGCCCGATCGAAATGGAAGGCGCCAACCTCGAGCAATGCGGCACGCACCCGCCCTCGGGCGATGAAGCGCGCATTGCGGACTGCTGGGTAGAAGGCCTTCTGGAACCAGGTCGTCGCCGTCTTGTGGTAGCCGATATGGACGATTGGACGCGGCACCGTTTCTCCTCGGCCGCCCAGGCGGCGCCTCGGCATCCCCCCGGCCGCGGCTCGCGTCAAGCTCGGTCAGGCGCCGAGCAGCACCTTGCGGGCGAAGCCGCGTCCGAGATCCAGCCCGACCGGGTCGACGCCATGGCCGAGGCCACGCGAGACATGCTTGGTCACTTGGAAGCCGAGGCGATGGAGCTCGGCCTCGGCCTCGTGGATCGCAGCCACCGGAACGACTCCGTCGGACGAGCCGTGAACGAGCAGGATCGGGGGCTTGCTTCGGACATGGCGGGCCAGACCGGACGGATCCGCGATCATTCCCGAATAACCGACGATGCCGGCGAGGCGGTTCTCGCGGCACGGCCCGATCTGGAGCGCCACCATCGTTCCCTGGCTGAAGCCGACAAGGATCAACTCTGCTTCGCCGAGGCCATGAGCGGCGAGCTGCGCGTCGACATAGGCGTCGAGCGCCGGCGCCGCCCGGCGCACCCCGGCGGCGAGGCCGAGCCGACTGAAATCGGTCAGTGCCCACCATTG
>JAQGLD010000464.1 GCA_028293055.1 Alphaproteobacteria bacterium | reverse complement strand
GGCGCATCGCCTGGCTGAGGCCGGTCGCCGGCGAATCGCCGCGGGTCGAGACGAACTTCACACGATTTCCTTCACGCGTTCCAAGCGGGCGCCAGGCGAATCGGCCGGGGCGCGATAGGCGCGGGCGGCGAGCCCGGCCTCGACGAAGGCCCAGGACATCGCATCCTCGACCCTGTCGGCATCCGCTTCCAGCGCCCAGGCGAAGACCGAAGGCCCGGAACCCGAGAAAGAGCAGCCCAAGGCGCCGGCGCCGAGCGCGGCCGCTTTCACCGCTCCGAGCGGGGGCAGCAAATGGGCGCGTTGCGGCTCGACCAGCACATCCTCGAGCCCGGCGCGGATCAGCTCCAGATCGCCGGTCGCGCATCCCGCGGCGAAAGCGGCGATACGGCGGCTATGCTCGACCACCACCGGCATCGCGACCTGCTTGGCGAGCAGAGCGCGCGCCGCCTTGGTCTCGGTCTTGACCGCCGGATGGAGCAGGATCGTCACGATTCCCTGCGGCACCGGCAGCTTGCGAACCAGCGGCGGTACCTCGCTCGCGGCAAGGACCAGGCCGCCGAGGAGGCTCGCCATGACATTGTCCCAGTGAGGCGGATCGGACGCGATCCGTTCGCCCTCGAGCGCGAACGGCAGCAGATCCTCGATCGCATAGGGAGTCGGCAGGAGCGCGTTGACCGCTGCAGCGGCCGCCACCGCCGAAGCCGCCGAACCGCCCATCCCGGCAGACATCGGCACACCCTTGTCGATCGCGAGGCGCACTCCGAACGGATTGCCCGCGGCGGACAGAAGCGCGGCCGCTGCGGCCAGTGCCGTATTGCTTTCAGGGCTATCGGGCAGGCTTTCAACCAGCCCGCTGACCTTACCCAGGCGAACGCCGGGCTCGGCCTCGCGGACCGCGACGATCGTGTCGCGCGCCGCGTCGAACGCCTGGCCCATCACGTCGAAGCCGACTCCGACATTGCCGATGCTGGCCGGCGCGCTTGCCTTGGCCTGCTCCATCTTACTCTCCCTACGCGCGCAGCAGCGCCGGTTCGGACGCCTGTGCGTCGCCGGATCGAAGCACGAGCGCGCGCTGTATGTCCATCACGTCCGCGAATACGGAAGCTGCGGTCGGCCAGCGCCCGGCGCCCTTACCACACAGGGTTCGCGCCTTGCCATCCGCGGTGCGGACGGTGAATCGATTCTCCTCGTTGCGCGCACCGGCGAGCGGATGATCCAGCGGCAGCGAGACGATGCGGACTTCGGCCTCGACCCCGCCGCCGGGCAGCAGACGGCAGCGGCCGACCTGCTTGAGCGTCTCGCCGCGCGCGAGCGCCTGGGCAGCTCCATCGCCCGGAATGTCGCGCAGGGACTGGCGGCCGATGCGCGACGGCGGCAGCGGTACATGCAAGGCCTCGCGGACAAGGATAGAGAGCTTGTCGGCGGCGTCGTCGCCGTCGACATCGGCGCTCGGATCAGCCTCGGCGAAACCAAGCTCCTGCGCCCTGGCGAGCGCCTCGTCGAACCGCCAGCCTTCGGCGAGACGGCCGAGCAGATAATTGACCGTGCCGTTCATCACGCCCTCGACCTCGACGACTCCATCGAGCCGGGCGAGCGCCTCGAGGATCGGCACTCCGCCGCCGACCGCCGCCGAATAAGCGAGCATGGCCCCACCTGATTTGGCACAGGCGTGAAGCGCCTCGTAATGCTTGGCGACCGCGGCCTTGTTGGCGGTGACGACATGGACGCCCGAGCGTAGCGCCGGGCAGAGCAGGTCGGCAGCGAAGTCGGCGCCGCCCATCGTCTCGACGATGAGATCGGCGCCGGCGAGCGCCGCTTCGACATCGGCGGTGAACCGCCCGCTTCCTCCCGCTCGGCCGGACGGGTCGCGGACCAGCACCGGATTGAGCTCGAACAGATCGGCCCATTGGTTGAAATGGGCGAGCACCCCCGCCCCCACCGCGCCGCAGCCGAGCAAGGCGACCCGGAGCTTTCGGCCCCTGGCGGGAAGCGCCTTGCGGGCGGCGACATCGGCGATCGTCGTCGCCTCGCCAGCGCCGAGCGAAGCGACCTCGATCAGCACATTTTCGACCTTCGCGGCGTGGATCGCCTTGGGCTGGACCAGTCCGGTGCTGACCTCGGCAGCAAGATCATAGTCGAGCGCGAGATAGCGCTCGGCATAAGGGTTCTTAGCCGGATCCTCGGCATAGACTCCGTCGACATCCTTGATCAGCCGCACGCGATGCGCGTCGAGACGTGCCGCGAAGAAGACCGCGCTGAGATCGGTGCCCCCGCGGCCGAGCGTGACCACGCCATGCTCCCGATGGACCGCCGTGAAGCCCGGGACGACTACGACCTCGTGGCTATCGAGCCTGGCATGGATGATCGCAGCGTCGAGCGCGACCAGATCGGAGTCGAGCGGCTCTCCTTCGGCGACCAGCCCCATTTCGTGGGGATCCAGGGTGCAGGCGCGAAGCCCGAGGCGGCCGAGCGCAAGCGCCATCAAGCCGGCCGAATGAAGCTCGCCGACCCGCGCGACCCTGGCGACGAGGGCGGGGTCGCCTTCACCGCCGACCCGCTCCGCCTGGCCGAGCAACGAGTCGGTCTCCCCGGCGAGCGCAGAGACCACTGCGACCACCTTCTCGCCGTCGCGCACATGGCGGTAGATTTCGAGCGCGGCCGAGGGAAAATCCTCCTCGACTCCAAGCACGGAGCTGCCGAATTTCAGCACGCAGATCCGTTTCTCCGCTTCCCCGCTCGCTTGCCGCTCGCCCATCTTCGATCTCTTCTCTTCGATATGATCACAAAAAAGCCCGCTCTCCTGTTCGGGGGAGCGGGCCTGGAAAATCCGGTTGTTCAGACCGTCAGCCGCATTCCCCCCGCGAGCGGGTGGTGATGATAATCGTCATAATCGTCGTGGCCGCGCCGACCGCGGCGCCGGAGGCGCAGGCATCGGTCGGGTGGGCACGGCAACTCATCTCAGACCATCTCCGGCTCCGGCCCGTCGGACCGCTTTGCATCAAATTGGATCCCATAAATGCATGGGGTGGACCGTCCCCGTCAACCGCAAATCGGCTCCAGCGACAAAAACCGGCCCGGAACTGCTTCGCTCGCCACAGCAATCCCGCTTTTGCGCGTCGTTCGGGATACAATCAGGGCCTGATCTGTCCTGAGCCCCGGACGACATAGTGAAAGCTGGTGAGCTGCTCCGGCCCGACCGGACCGCGCGCATGGAGCTTGCCGGTGGCGATCCCGATCTCG
>JAQGLD010000457.1 GCA_028293055.1 Alphaproteobacteria bacterium | reverse complement strand
CGACATAATCGTCCCACTCGGTGACCTCGCGGGAGAGCGGAGCGGAGACGGTCACGGTCGGCGGCGGCGGAGCGGCCATCGCAGGCTGCGAACGGTGGAGCAGGCCATAGCCCGAAGCCGCGACCAGCAAGGGCGCGAGCAGCCAGGCCGAGAGCCGCAGGCTGCGGCGGCGGCGCGTGTCGCCGGGCGCGGCCGGTGTCGGAGAGTGCGCCTTATTCTGTTCGGCCGCGTCCTGCAGCTCGTGGATTCGGGAGATCATGTTCATGCGAGTCCTCCTTGCGGCCGGCGGCGCAGGCACGCGCCGGTCCGTCCCCGGCGAACCGGGTCGATGTGAAATGGGTACGGGGGTCCGCAGCGCGCGCTCCGGTCGGACCGGTCGCGCGGGGCGGGAATCAAGCCGGGGTACGGACCGACAGACACTCGGGATGCGGCGCCAGCCACCCTTCCTTGCTTTCGGAAGGCGTCGCGTCTCTTTCTGTACTGATAGGTATAGAAAGCTGGGCCGGATGCGTCAAGACCGAATTTCGTACCGCTCGATATTTATTTGCTGGCGGACCGGGTGGTAATTCCTCACCTGCTTTTTGCGGGGAAGGGGGACCATGCGAGCATGGTGGAGGGGCATGCCGCGGAGCAAATGGGTTAGCCCCTTACCCGCGACGTGCCCCCGGCCCCCCGGCCGGATGCGCGCTGACCGAGACGAAGGAGGTGATCGCGCTGACCATCACGATCGACAGGATCAAGGCGACATAGGGATCGTCGATTCCCGCATCGAGCCAGCGGTCGAGTCCGAACACCCCTGCAATCCCGAGCGCCACCCAGATCGCGGTCCGCTTCCACGGCGCCGCCGGCGGCGACCAGTCCTGGTTGAATCGCTCGACCAGCGCCCGCACGACCTCCGCCTGGGCGTCCGAATAGCCCGCGCGGGCCAGCCGATCCTCCTCCTCGAAGGCGAGCCCGCCGCGATCGAGCCGATAGAGGATTGCGAAGCGCCTGAGCGCCGCCAGACCGGCCTGCCGGCTCCGCGCTTCGGCGGACTGCGGGCTCAAGGCGGGAAGCTTGCGGTCGAGCGCGGCCAGCCAGCTTCCCGAGAGCGCGGCGAGCCGGGAGCTTCGCCGCGACAGCAGGATCGCAACGCGTTCCTCGCGATCGAGCAATTCGACCTCGGCGCCCGAAAGCGCGCGCGAATCCGATCGCGTCGTTCGCGCCGGAGCAAGGTCAGCCCTTTTCGGAAGGATGGTCGCGCCCTCGAACTCGGCACCGATCGGAAGCGGGAAAGCGGCGGCGGGAACGCGCTGGGCGAGCACGACCGCATCATCCGCTCCGTGCAGCGCGACTGTGGCTGCGCGGAGCGCCTGCCGATCCGGTCGGGCCAGCATATTGGACATCATGTTCATCTGTTTCCCTCCTCCGCCGGTGCCGCGGACGCGCACCGGCCCGTCCCCGGTGAACCGGGTCCGATGGCCTGCCTTCGGGCGCGCCGCCCGGAAGGCGGCTCTGCCCGTCTGAAGAAGCTTACTGTGGAGGGGCGGGGCACGGACGCAGGCTTTTGCCTTTTTCGCGTTCGCGCATGAGACCTATCCCTGTTCCATACCAAACGGTATAGAAAGCCGTTCCGGATCCGTCAAGAAGGATTTTGTACCGGGCGATATTTATTTGTGCGCGAGGCGCCTTTCAGGGCGTCGGCCACACGGCGAGGGTGGTGTCGACCAGCCGCTGCAGGTCCTCGCGGCTCGCTCCGGCGCCGGCCTGGACGGCCATGCCCTGGAGGATTGCGGTGAGATATTTCGTGAGGCCTTCGGGATCGATCCCGGCGGGCAGCTCGCCCTCCGCCTTGGCGCGTTCCATCCGCGCGATCATTGCGGCGTGGGCCTTCTTGCCGCGCTCGAGCACTTCCTCGCGGATCGACTGGGCCTCCGCCCCGCACGCCACCGAGCTGATCACGCCCAGGCAGCCGCGTGGCTCGCCGACGCTGCACTGATTCTCGAGCGAGCCTTCGAGCAAGGCGCGGGCGACTCCGCGCACCGTCGGCTGCTCGAGCGCCCGTCCGATATAAGACAGCTTCTCGCGCTCGTAGAGGTCGAGCGCCTTACGGAACAGGCTCTCCTTGTTGCCGAAGGCGGCGTAGAGCGAAGGCCGGGTAATCCCCATCGCCTCGGTCAGATCGGTGAGCGACGTGCCCTCATAGCCCTTGCTCCAGAACAGGCGCAGGGCTGCCGTCAGCGCCGCATCGACGCAGAACTCGCGGGGACGGCCACGGGTGGAGCAGATATCCATATCGAGCGGTATGTAATATGGTTGTCGCGTGGCGGCAAGGGCATTGAGCGTGCTCCGCGGATCTCGCTGCTTCGCTTTCGACCCTCACACCGAAAATTAAGGTTGTGAGAGACATCGGCCTACCGCACGGAAACCTGGCATGCCGGAGTAGGAACACGACTATGCCGCAACCCTCCCCCTTCAAATCAAATGCCGGTCTCCTTTCGGATCCCGCCAGACTGTCGGCCAGCCTCGAATGCTCGCCGCGCGGACGCCCCCAAATCGCTAGGCATCGCTTCTAAGTTTCGAAAGCGGCCTTCGTGCCGACACACTTCCTTCAGTTCGAAGGAAGGAAATCTTGCCTTCAGCCCAGTCCCAAAGAACACTGGCCGCTTGCTGGTAATCTCCAAAAGCCGCCATGCTAACAAAGAAGTCTGGTGGTATGTAGCAGCTAATTAGCGCCTGCCGTTTGAAAGGGATCCCCCTCCAGCGCTTTATCATCCGCTCGCGGGTGCGACCAATAGGTTTAATAATGCTGTCTCCCTCGAT
>JAQGLD010000450.1 GCA_028293055.1 Alphaproteobacteria bacterium | reverse complement strand
TTGATCACCGGCCTCGGAATCGTCGCCGCGGTCGGATTCCTCCTCTTCCTCGCCTGGGAGCTGACCGAGGAGCATCCCGCGGTCGATCTCAAGGTGCTTCGCCACCGCGGTTATTCGGCGAGCCTGGTGACCCTGTCCTTCTGTTTCGGCACCTTCTTCGCGAGCATCGTCATCATCCCGCAATGGCTGCAAAGCTCATTGGGCTACACCGCCACCGAGGCCGGCTATGCGATGGCGTTCAACGGAGTGTTCGCAGTCGTCCTGTCGCCGGTCGTGGCGCGGCTGATCGGCAAGGTGGATTCGCGATTGCTCGTCTCCGGCGGCATCGTCTGGCTGGCAGCCGTTTCGCTGTTGCGCACCCATTGGACGACGGGGGCGGGCTTCTGGACCTTCGCCTTGCCGCAATTGCTCCAGGGGATCGCGATGCCCTTCTTCTTCGTACCGCTGACGACGATGGCTCTGGGTGCGGTGAAGCCCGGGGAAACCGCTTCCGCCGCGGGCCTGATGAGCTTTCTTCGCACCCTTTCCGCCGCCTTCGGAACATCTTTGGCGACGACCTTGTGGGAGGATCATGCGCGGGCGGATCGCACCGCTTTGGTCGACGTGCTCAACGGCTCCGACGCAACCTTGCAGCAGCTGCGCGGCGCCGGCCTCAGCGAGGAGCAGGGGCGGGCGATGATCGATCGGCTGGTCGACCAGCAGAGCCTGATGCTGGCCACCAACCACATCTTCCTGATCGCGACCTGCCTGTTCGCCTTCGGCGCCGCGGTGGTCTGGCTGGTGCCCAAGTCGAAGGGCAAGGTGGACACGAGCGCGGCGCATTGAGCCGGGGGTCCCGGCTTGGCGTGCCTCCCGCCAGGCTGCCACGACCCGGGAGCCCGGCCAGCCGAAGTCGAATCGTCGAGGGCGCGACGCCGGAAGGAATGACAGGCTTTGTCATTTGCGCCCGGCCGGGCGGTCTGCTCAATGGTCTGGAAGACAAGCGAGAGCGGGGACAGATCATGAGACGCCTTCGGACCGTGACGATTCCACTTTTTGCCCTTGGCCTGCCCTTGCTGATGGCCGGGCAGGCAGCGGCTCAGAATGACGAGACGCCCTGCACGACCAAGTCCGAATGCGACTTTCGCGCGGAGCAGCGCGACATGCGGATTCGCCAGGCGGACTGGGACGCCAATGTGCGGCGCGAGCGGGATTTTGACGCGCAGCGGCAACAGATCCGTGCGCAGGTCCGGGCGGAAAACGAGAACGGCAAGCTGACCCGGATCCAGGAAATCATGCGGCGCCGTCGCGCCGCGGCTGCCGCCGCCGGCAATTAGCAACATTCGAGCGCGCACGCGCCCGATTTTCGTTTCGCATCGCTTTTGCCGGGAACGCTACACTTTTCCCGGCGCGATGCTTCAGCTCTTTCAGGGGGAGAAGACGGTGATGCGTTCGACCAATTCGAGATTGCGGGTCGCGGCTGCGGCCGTTTTCTGCCTCGCGGCATTGCCGGCACCTGCTCTCGCAGCCAGCTTCACCCCCGAAGGCACTGAGCATTGGGTTGCGGTGGCCCACCGTCTGATCGTGGCCGCCAATACCGACCCGGATCAGATGGGGGCGGCGTGCCAGGGCGTATCGCTGATGGGCGGCGGCAGCGAGATAAGGAAGGAATCCGGCCAGGTACCGAAATGGGCGGTCAGCGCCCATTTTCAGACCTGCATCGGCTTTCAGAGCGTGTCGTCCCGCGAGCATGGCAAGGGCTTCATGAAGTCGACCAATCCGTGCAAGAATCTGATGAGCGCGGTCGACGAGCTCGGCAAGGCGCAGCCCGGTGTCGACCCCGCAGAGGTGGTCGCGGTCGCCGGTCAGCTCAGGTCGACGCTCCAGACCCTGGTCGGCGATTTCAAGGATGCCAAGACCTGCAAGTTCGCCCCCGGACGCCCGTTCTGATCGCTCGCGCGCAGGCGAGTCCGTCCCCGATCCTGGAGGTCCGAATGAGAATGTTCTGTGCGGCGATCGCCGCGGCCTCGGTGGGCTTCTGGCTGCCCGGCGCGGCGAGCGCAAAGCCGGCCGGCGCGATCGACTGCGCGGTGGAGGGCCTGGCCGCGAAGCAGCGGGCCGAACTCGGCACCGCGCTCCTCGACGATCAGCGCGGCGACATCGCGACCCGAGCGCACGACATCATCGCGAAGCCGGCAGCGGCCTGCGCCGGCCGCAACCGCTGGACCGACGCGCAGGCCGAGATTGCGATCAACTGGTCGGTCTGGGACCTGATGGGCGACGAAGTCCAGCGCCGCTCCGGGCTGAGCCCGGCGGACCGCGCGATCATGCGCCTTTATGTCGCCGAGGATCCCGGCCGGGTCGCAGGGCTGGAGCATTTCACCCGCGCGCAGATCGGCCAGGTCATGGAGTCGCTCCGCCAGCGCGGCGCCCATCTTCGCGACGCAGGCGAGGAGGCCGATCGCCAGCTGAGCGTCCTGTTGATGCTCAGGGAAATGAACTCCGAAGAGGCTCATTTCGCGGGTTCGTAGCCCCTCGAATTGCAATTCGGCGCTCCAGGCTTTTGGTTTCGCACCTACGTTCGCGGAAAGCCGGTACCCACTTTTCCGCATGAGGCTTTAGGCGGCAAGTCGTGCCGCTTCCGCGCGGCAATCATATGGCAGGCCAGGCTCGGCGCAGAAGTCTGGCCATTGGCCAGTTCTGCGCCAGTAATCGAGCAGGCCCATCCTCCGGCTCAACGGCAAGAAGCGCGGGTCGCGGACGATCGACCGCATCTGGGTCCGGAAAAGAATGTCGGGCGCTGCCAGCAATCTGGCGCGAAAGGCTGGTGCATTCAACAAGGCATAGGCCTTGTCGATCTGGCCGAAATAGCCAAGCGCCTGCAGCTGAAGGTAGCTGATCGGGGATGCATCAGGCAGGCCGGGCCCGATGGCACCGAGCACGCTTTGGATATTGGCCGCGCTCGAGTCGATGCGCGCTCTTAGGAACAGGCGATCAAGGTCGCGGGCTTGCGGTGAAAGGCGGTCGTTATCGCCGTCGTCCAGCATCGCCAAAGCGTGACGCGCGTTGCCGAAGCGAAGATCGAAATTGAATCGGGCTGCACGGGAAACCTCCGAGCCCGGCCATGTTCGTTCCATCTCTCTAATCACCAGATTGGCCGCTTCGATCCGGCCGGAATAAGCGAGCCATCCCGCCAGCGTGCGGCGGTGGGCGGGCGACAGGGGATCCAGCTCGACAGCATTTCTCGCACTGTCGACGGCCTCGTTCAGCCGACCGACCCTGCCCAGATCGTCGGAGCGCAAGTCGTAGAGGCTCGCGTCGGAGGTCACGATTATGCCTCGGTCGATGATGGCGAGACGCCGGGACCATTGCTGCGGGTCGATCACCAGCAGCGCCTCGGCAAAATAGGTTCCGCTGAGCGCGGGATCCATCGCTCGCGCACGTAGCAGGTGGTCCCGCGAAGCTGCCCGGAAGGCAGCCTTTGCCGGGAAGTCGCGAAATCCGCTTTCGGAACCTGGCTGCCCCAAATAGGCTTCGGTGACAGCGAGGTCGGCCCAGCCGGCCGCGAAATCGGGCGCGCGGGCGGTGACCTGCCGAATCACGTCGAGCTGTCGGCTGTCGTGCTCATCGTGGTCGTTCTCGCAAAATGTGAGAAACAGCCGCAGGGTCGCGGTATCGAGCCTGTCGCCATTCACGCGAGTGCCGTGCAAGGCGCAAAGCAGGACGTCGGCCGTCCGAACCGCGAGCTGCTGCCTCAGGTCGACCAGGGCGTTCAGCGGACTGTCCACCGAAGCGGACCAGAGCAGTTCGCCGCTGGCACGGCTGATCAACGTCAACTCGGCATGAAGCGCCGTAGAGCTGCGGCCCGCGGCGACCCGAAGCAGATAATCCGCGGAGTCTGATTGCGGCGCATCGACAACGGCCAGCTCGGCGGCGTGGTTCGCGGCCAGCTGCGAGAGATCGGCGGCCAACCCGCCGGCCAGCGCGGCGGCTTCAGCGCCTTGCACTTCGCTCCGCACGGCGACCACCGGAAT
>JAQGLD010000447.1 GCA_028293055.1 Alphaproteobacteria bacterium | reverse complement strand
GAGCTGTTGATCGAGGCGTTGTTCTGGGAGAGCAGCCCGGTCGCGTTGCCGACGATCGCGCCGCCCGAGATTGCCATCGCGGCGAAAGCGCGAATCTCGCGATGGAAGGTCATCCCGGCGGGCCTGGATCTCAGGAGAAGAGGTCAAGACGGGGGGCGAGATCCCGGCCGGCGCCGGGATGACGAGTTGAGGAAACCCGGCAGCTCAGATCCGGCCGCGCCGTCGAAGTTTCACGCAGCTCACGGGCAAGGCTGGGGGGAGGGCGGCGAGAAGCCAATCGCCCGAAACGAAATGGGCGCCGGCATTGCTGCCGGCGCCCACTGTTGCCGGGTCGGATACCAAGCCGGTGAGGGCAGGGTCCTTTCCCAGGCTACGGGTTTCCATCCAAGGCGAACCTCGAACTTCTCCCTCAGGTTCCGGCGGAGGCCTCGCAGCCCCCGTCGGTCCCTGTGGGCCCTTTCGAAGCAAGCTTCGATCGGTCCCCGGAAATTGCCGCGGCGAACCGAGGCAATCTCCATTCGGGTTCCTTCCAAGACCTTGCGGCCTCTTTCGGTTCCCAGGCTCCGAGTCCGGCCTTGCAGCCTTCGACTTCGCCCTTCGGGTTTCTTTCTCGGGCCTTGCGGCCTCCGATCAATTCCCCGAAACCGGATCGGCCTTGCGGCTCTTCCTGTCTCGTGTCGGGAGCCGATCGAAACCCGAAGGTCTCAGCCCGGCTACCCGTCCGCAAAAGCCTGTCCGGCATTGCTGCCATTCAAGCCTTTCCGGATTTGCGGTTCCTCGCCCGAGGGTTCGGTTCCGCGGACTCCGTCCGGAAAGTGGGGTCGGCCTTCGTTTGCACGACGACCTCGCGCTTCTTCCAATCTTCGTCCCGGATCGCATTTCGAAACTTCATTCTTGCGAAATCAGTCGCTTCCTGCGGTCCGCGAGCTCAAGGTCTTCCGTCCGTTTCCGTCCGGGGCTCCCTGGCCCGAAACACGAGACTGACTCGCTTTGCCGAGTCGCGCCAGCGGAATCTGGGGGCTTTTGCCTGTGGATAACGTGGATAACGGGCATAAGTCGGCTGAAGCTTGATCCGCACCCGCTCGGAAAGGAAAACGGCCCCGCTCCAGGGGAGCGAGGCCGATCCTGCAGAGCCTGCGTCCGGGGCGGGAGCGCCCCAAAGCGGCCTAGCTGAGATGGTTGGACAGGTGCTTGTTCATCTCGAACATCGAGACGCTGTCCTTGCCGAAGATCTTGCGGAGCTTGTCGTCCGCCAGAATCTCGCGCTTGTTCGCCGGGTTCTGGAGATTGTTCTTCTTGATATATTCCCACATCTTGCTGACGACTTCGCTGCGCGGAAGCGCGGCCGTGCCAGTGATTGCGGCCAGATCGGCCGACGGCGTGACCGGTCGTGCGAGGCCGCCGCGGGCTGCTGTGCCTTTTGCCATGGAATTTCCCTCCCTGTGATTGTTCAGCGGCTGATAAGCAACAAACGCGCGGCGAGTGCAAGCGATTCTAGGGGGGAAATCGCCTCGTCGTCCCAATTCGTCGCTCTGCCCCATTGCCCACATGGATCAAGGAAGCGGAGGGGCGGTTCCTGAGGCGGAGCAGCCCGAAGGGGTCGGCCCGACGCCAAGCGGAACGAAGCCGATGCGCCGGTTCGGATAGTCGAAAACGGTGGTGAATCGCGACAGCAGGTCACGCCCGATCAGCCCGGTCCCGCCGGAGCGGCCGATTCCACCGGTTCGGAACTCGGCGGGCAATTGCTCGAAACGCCGCCCACCGAATTCGAACCAGCCGAGCCGTCCGGCATGGGTCGTGAACAGCCCGCCCCCGCCTCGAGCCTCAATGGCGCGCGTCGGCCGGCCATCGAGCAGATGCTCGCGCGCGACCGCTTCCGGATAGAAGCCGACCGAGGTGGGAGATCCGGTGTCGATCTGGAACAGGCCGTAGCGCCCCGGCGCCTTGTCTCCGTATCTGGCGCGCACCGCCGGCGTGGAATCGAGGAAGTACAGCTTCTGCCACGATCCGCCCGCGGGGAGCCGGTACGTACGCGGATCGCAGATCGCGATCCGCTCGCCATGGCCGACGAACTCGACGATCGCGCGCGCGAACACGTCGTATCCGATCACTCCGGCGCGCGGCTCGAACAGGGGCGCATTGCTGCTCGAGAAGTCGGTCGCGAGAAAGAGCGGATCGCGAAAGGACAGGCGGCCGATGCGGAAGGTCGCGCCCTTGCGCATCGCCCCGGCGCGCGGATTGCCGTCGGTACCGACCAGGGTCGCCGGTTCCAGTTTCTTCATCCCGGCCGAGTCGGCGACCTTGGCGTCGATCAGGCCAAGGTCGGCGCCGCTGTCGAACAGGAACCAGCCGCGCTCGGCGCCGTCTATCTCGGGCTTCACGAAGAGATGGGGCGGCACGCCCGGCGAGAAAGGCGAGCCCTGGCGGATCGGAATGTCCGCCGGCACCGACCGATCGAAGGCGAAGTCGGCGAGCGGAGGGGGCTCGAACCCCGCATCCCCGGCCGCCATCGGTCGAACCGACACGGTCGTTCCCTGCGCTCGGCCGGCCTCGTCGACGCGAAAGGCGAGGTCGACTCCGAAGATGCGGCGATAGTCGGAAAATGTCGTGATTTGGTCGCCATGGTCAGTCGGCACGACAAGCCGCATCGGAAGCGATGTCGCGCGGTCAATATAGAGCGTCGCGGACGCAAGGCCCTCGGGCCCGGTCAGGCGGAGCGCGATCGCGTGCGCATCGCTTAGCGCCGGCAGCATGGCGATTGCGAAGCCGCTCTTCCGATCCAGCCACCACCCGCTTCGCACCCACAGCGGAATCGCCGCTTGCTCGAACAGGCGATGGTTGACCGGCACGAAGCCTCCGCGCCGCGAGTCGAGGTGCCAGCGCAGGTCGCCGTCGAAGCCGAACAGGTCGCCGACCCTGAGCTCGCCGCGAGCGCCGAACAGCAGCCGGCGGGGCCGGCCGCCACTCTGCTCTTCGACGACCAGGCCGCCGCCGCGCGCGAAGGCAGCGGCGCCAGTCGCAACACTGATCCGAGCGAGCAGGGCCGAGGTCGAAGTCGGCGAGGGCGTTCCGGCCGAGACTGCGCAAAGCAGCAGGAGCGCAGCGAGGGCTCGCTTCGGCGAACGGACTGCCACGATTCAGGCCGCGCCGTAAGGTACGATCCGGTTGGCGGAGTCGTGGCCGATATCGGCCTGGCCCAGAAATGGAATGGCGGCGCGCTCGCACCAGAAGCGCACCAT